>JBBSJZ010000665.1:0-3277 GCA_038256795.1 Pirellulales bacterium
ATTTCCGAGCATCCGAGCGGTTTGCTCTTGGACCAGCTTCTGGGCCCGCTGGCGAGCTTCGACATTTTCGTACCCCAGCGTCATCCCCGCCGTGACGAACGAGAGTAGCAAGAAGAGCAGTGGCGGTAGGGCAAAAATCGTGTAGTAAGCCAGCGCCGCCGCCAGCGTCATGCAGCGATCTTCTAAGAATCGGTTGACCGTCGTCCAAATAAAATGCATCGTCGTGGACACTCCCAAGGTAGGCCAAAAGCAATACTTGTACCGAAAAACCTGCACCGGCTGCAAACCGAAGCAATGAAACTCGGCGGTTCTGGCAATCTCGATGAAACAGACAGTTTTGCTTTTCCAATCCGGTATCGCTTGCCGACTTTAGAAAAACCGCAACGTCCGTCATAGTCGAGGTCATCCATGCTACGTTCACCTGGTCCAACCGCTTTGAACACGCCGGCTCCCCCATTGAGCAAGTTTCACAACGCGTGGCTAATTGCGTCCGTGTTGAGTTTCTCACTCGCGACCCTCGATCATGAAGCGGTAGCGCAGGACCCGCCGTCCATGAGTAGCCTTGACGACTCGAGGTACAGCAGCGATTCGGGGTACAGCAACGACTCGAGATTCTATCACGACTCGGGTACGACCCTCGAATACGGTTTTAGCGGTGAAACTCAGCAATCCGGCATCCCGCATCGGGTGATCCGGCAACCGGTAACGAATCCGCTGCGATCGTCCCACCCTGAATCGCTCGGCGCTGGTGCGGGAATGAGTCTGGATGGCCCAGCGGCGCATCAAGCGAATCATGCCAATGCGAAACACAACGCCAAGCGAATGATCGATGAAACGCTGCATACCAACGGACCGCTGCTGCGTCATCTGCACGAGCGTCGCCAGCCCACGCCCGCAATCATCCCCAGCGCCACCATCGAGCCCCGTTGGAAAGCACCGTACGCGTACGGATACTTCGGCGCCAGCGGCACCAAGAGTTGGACAAAGTCATACGGATATCGCGACACCCACAAACGTTGGACCCAGCAATAGCGGGCTTTGATCTTGTTGATCCTCGGCAACATTGTGTATGCCCCCGGGAGGCGATATCGGCGGCGGTCCAGGAGGGACCGCGGCAGAGGATGTCGCAGGGAACAAACACAATTGAGGGAACGGATGCCCCGAGTCATATCAAACGATCAAAATACTGCCGCGTGGGCGCTCGGGATCGCTAGCGATTCCGCTGAACGGTGTGTCCAAGTGCTGCGTCAAGTCGCTGCGGCTCGAAACGTGACCGGGCTGAGCGGACGCATCGTGGCGTTGGCGGGAAGTTCGGATGATGAAGTCCGGATGTGGGCTTCCGAAGCGCTCGAGAGCGCCGTTGTCGCACAACCCGAGGAAGTCGCGGACCTGGTTACGCTACTGCGTGAAAGCGGCGACGGCGAGGTTTCTTACTGGTCGGCAACACTGCTCGGCCGTTTGGGGCGGCACTCCGGCGATGCCGTGACGGCTCTCGAGCATTGCTTGAGAACGTCCATGTACTTGCCCGCTCGCGAGCGCGCGGCTTGGGCGCTGAGTCAGATCGGCTCGGCGGCGGCACCCGCGATGCCGGCGCTGAGAATTGCGGCGGTTGACGGTCCACCGAGATTGAAGCGGTTGGCCATTGAAGCACTTGAGGCCATCCGCGGTGTCGCGGCTTAAGGGCTAGGGCACCTTCATCCGCTATCCATCTTTTCGGCAAGGAGGCCGCTGTGGGGTTGCTCAAAAGGTTGACACGCGCGACGAAGAAGCGATCAACGCGTCGTCGCGGTTTCGCTGCCGCTGCCAAGCAAAGCTTACCGATCATCCGTTGGTTCGGTCCCAGCGCGACGATCGCAGGCGTGATGGCTGTGGTCGGGATGTTGTTCACCGGTAAAATCGACTTCAACCGACTCGATGGACTTACCGGCGGAATCGTTGGCGGTTCGGGCGAAGCCACCATACAACCGGTCAGCCTGCGAACACTCGGCCAGAAGTCACCGCAAACCATCCGCATTGCAACATTCAATATCCAAGTCTTTGGTGACAAAAAATCACAAGATGCTAACGTGATGCAATCGCTCGCCCAAGTCATTTCACAATTCGATGTGGTCGCGATCCAGGAAGTGCGAGGGGGTGATTCGGCAGCCATCGATCGCTTGGTCGATCTCGTCAATCGCAGCGGCGGTGCCTACGCCGGCATCATTAGCGAACCGATCGGTCGCACCAGCCAGAAAGAATCCTACGCGTTTGTTTGGGATCAATCACGGATTATGTTTAACCCCAACAGCGCTTACGTGGTCCAAGATGCTGCGGATCGGATGCACCGCGAACCGATGGTCGCGTCTTTCGAGGTCCGCACGGTCGCGTCGGACGGACGGTTGCCGTTTAGCTTCAACATCATCAACGCGCACACGGATCCGGACGAAGTCAGCGCGACCCGTGGGATCAATGAACTCGACGTGCTCGACGATGTCTTCGTTCGGGTTCGTGATTACGAGTATCAAACCAGTGGCCAGGAAGACACCCTGCTCGTCGGTGATTTGAATGTCGATGTCAAGGGTCTCAGTGAACTCGGGAGCATCCCGAACGTCGTCTCGATCGCAGGTGACATCAAGACCAACACACTGAGAACGAAGACGTATGACCACATCTTGATCGATCGCACCATGACGACTGAGTACACAGGACGGTATGGCGTACTGGATTTCCAAACTGATTTAGGACTCACTCAGGAGCAAGCGTCACGGGTCAGCGACCACCAACCCGTGTGGGCGGAGTTCAGTGCCTTCGAATCGGTGCGGCAACCCGCGATCGCAGCCGATATTCGCGGCACTGAAGCAGCACCGCTCTAGCTCGGCGACTGCAGCCGGCCCGTGAGAAACCGCTGCCCGTAGAGGTCTCTCACGGACATCGCTTCCTGGCCAGAACGCTCCGTTTGCCCTCCGCGGAAACCCCATCCGGAAGAGAACACTCATGGATGATCGTCACGAGCTAACGGCTCGGTGTTTGACGCATTGACCGCCGTTGGCCCTTACACTAGGAAGTGATTCATCCAAACCTGCTGTGCGAAATAGCACCTTCGCCGTGATTGCTATCCCAGATGTCATCGTCCAACACCCATCCGCCAAAATCCGAATCGGTCTCACCCAGTCGACGCGTTGATCCGCCCGAGTTTGATCCGCTCTCGGTATGGAGCGCCCTGGCGCGAACTCCGGGCGTCGGCGTCTGCATCATGGACGCCGAGGGTCGGCTGTTGTTCATCAATGAGACTTCAACC
>JBBSJZ010000666.1:0-3256 GCA_038256795.1 Pirellulales bacterium
ACAAGCACCCGTTCACCATGACCAGTCTACCAGTCAATCCGCGTCTGGAGTTCATTATCAAGTCGTATCCGGTCGCTCAGAACCCGAAACATGACGGGATGACCGAGCATTTGGGACGTGATATCGAAGTCGGCGACAGTGCTCTGTTCGGTGAGGCGTGGGGTGCGATCGAATATCAAGGTCCGGGCGTATTTATCGCAGGTGGTGCTGGCATTACGCCATTCGTCGCGATCCTGCGTCAGCAAGAGCAACAAGGAAAACTAGCTGGCAATCGACTGTTTTTTAGCAATCAGAACTCTGACGAAGTGATCCTGGAAGGCGAGTTGACTCGAATGCTTGGTGTCGACGCTGTATTCACGCTCACTCAAGAGCAACACCGCGATTACGAACATGGTCGCATCGACCGCAAATGGCTGGAGTCACGCGTCGATGATTTCGACCAGCCGTTTTACCTTTGTGGTCCGCCGAAAATGGTCGAGGAACTTTCAAAAGTATTGAAATCGCTTGGTGCGCACACGGATTCTTTGGTCTTTGAAGAATAGTAACGTTGCTCGTGGCGATTGCATGGACTCTCATCAAGACAAACATGATGATAACGGCGGACACGCGCATGGGCTCAGCCGCGGCGACGAAATCGCGAATGTTAGTGATTCGCGATTGCTGTGGGCTGTTGGTGTTAGCCTCCGTGAGCAAAACTTGGGTAGTCGGTCATGCCCCCGTCGATGAAAATTGTTTCGCCCGTCACATAGGAGCCGACCTCGGACACCAGCACAACGACCAACCGAGCAACCTCGTCGGTCTCGCCTATGCGGTTCATCGGTATCTTTGATTTCAGATCTTTCAGTCGCTCGGGATCGCTCCAGACATGTTCGTTGATCGGGGTACGGATGGCTCCCGGCGCGACGGCGAGAACCCGCACGCCGTGCGGCGATGCTTCTTGCGCCATTGACTTCATCATCATGCTGATGCCGGCTTTACTGGCGGTGTAAGCTGAGTGGCCCGACCACGCAATCTCTTCATGCACGGAACTGATGTTCAGAATCACACCGCTTTTGGCAGGGACCATCCGCGTAAGTGCCTGCCGCGAGCAGTAAAAAGTACCGACCAAATTGATATCGATCACATTCTTCCAGTCCTTGGCTTCGATTTCCCAGCTTTTGAGACGTTCGCCATCAATGCCTGCGTTATTGATCAGCACGTCAATGCCACCCCAACGATTATCAATCTCGGCAAACATTTTCTCGACAGCGGTCGCATCGGAGATATCGGCTTGGACCTTAAATGCCTCGCCTCCCACATCCACGATCTTCTTCACCGTATCCTCTGCCCCTTCCTCGCTAGACCGATAGTTGACTGCAACCTTGGCACCTGCGGCACCCATATGCTTGGCGATAGCGGCTCCGATGCCAGAGCTTGAACCAGTCACTAGAACACGCTTTCCGGTGAGTTGAATTTCCATCCTATTTCCTTTCTCAATCTATTGTCTTGGTTTTACGGGGTAATTCTGCTTGTGAGCTTCGAACGCTGCCATTTGATCAGATGATGTCTGGTCTAAAAGATTGGATCACTGGTCTTGGCTAGTGGGGGCCACTTGCGTTGGGAGTGGTCTCCGTCGTCAACGGCTTGCTGGATCAATCGCTTGTTGGATCAATAGGTTGAGCGATTCGGTAACCCGAAGCGTGAGCGAGGGACTGCATCCGCTCCCTCTTTTACGCATCGGCTTACTGGCTCACAAAACTCTCGATGAGTTCTCGATGAGCTCCGCTACGGATTACCGTCTGCAATTCATGCGCCCAGACTTCCAGGTATTTCTCTGCAAACTGGCATGGCGATTGCAGCACGTTCTTCCGAAAACCCCGTGTGCTAGCGCATGTCGGTTGGCGAACAAGACAAAGTGACGGTCAATGTAAACGATGGTACGGCAACCTTAACCGGCACCGTCGATAGTTGGTCCGAACGATCCAAAGCCGCAGAGAACGCGATCGAAGGCTGTGCGGTGAAGGCGATCAACAAGCTGGATGCTAAATATTGATTCACATCTATCTAGCGTATCGGTCTTGTCCACTCTTCGTTGACAGAACTTGCAATGTCATTTCGAAATCTCCTTTCTGTAAATATGGCATACGCATTGCAACGAACGGTGAAAGTTCAACGATACGAGACGCGTGGTAGTTTGGAGAGAATAGGAAAGGAAAGGTGTTATGGATTACGTACGATTGCCCATCGCCTTTCTAGTGCCGCCGTTGGCGGTGTATATGCAATTCGGGATCGGCAAGCATGTCTGGATCAATTGCGTGTTGACGCTGTTGGGGTTTATTCCTGGTATGTTGCATGCCGTCTACATCATGGCCGCCCGCCCACCAGGGCTGAAGCGAATGCCACCGAATACATGAGCCGTTCTGTTCGTTGCGCGGTGTGATGCCTAGGTCGAATTCGCTGCTAATTCAGAGAGAATCCCGATTTGGCCAGAAAGCCACAAGTGCCTGCATCAGGCCCCACAGACGTCGAGCAACTCTCAAACGCAGTCTGGGTTTACCGATGCTGACGCGCGCCTTAGCGTTTGATTCGCTCTTCGACTTCAACTGCATTTTCGACAGGGCTAATCCCATCGCCATAACGCATCGCATAAACCTGAGTCACTTCCGCGCCCAATAGCACGATCATCGCGGTGTAGTAGACCCAAACCAAGATGACGGCCAACGAGGCCGCAGCGGCACCGAGCTGCGCACCAGGAGCACTGAATGAGAAATAGACTTGCATCGCAACCCGCCCCAGCAGAAACAGTACCGTGGTTACGGCCGCACCGACTGCGACCTCGTTCCATTCCACCTTTGCGTCCGGCATGAATTTGAAGATTGCCGCGAACACCACAAACACGACCAGAGCCTGAACCAAGTAGTTGATCACGTCCGCGGTCCCGCCGCTGATACCGATAGCCTCGGAAACTCGTTCACCAGCCCCGGAGAGAACCGACGAAACAACGAGCGATACCAGCAGCAAGAAACCCAATCCCAGGATCATTGCGAACGAAATGACCCGCTTCCAAAGAATCGTCATGATGCCGGAAGTTTCGGGATCAGGCCGAACATGCCAGACCTCATTGAGTGACCCTTGCAGCGCTCCCACCACGCCCGTCGCACCGACGACGATTCCCGCCAGACTCACCAACGTCTTCCACCACTGACCGCCCGACTTCTTGTTGTTCTCCAGGATCGTCGAGATACCCTCGGCTGCTGATTCGTTTCCCAACATCTCA
>JBBSJZ010000667.1:0-3253 GCA_038256795.1 Pirellulales bacterium
AGTGAGCCACTCGTCGCGGTGGCGATGAGCACGGGATACAGCGATCAAAGCGCGTTCACTCGCCAATTCAGCAAGACTTTCGGAATGAGTCCGGGTGAGTTTCGAAAACACTCGACAACTTGACTCACTTCCACGCGTTGACGTTCCGTTTAGGGCGAGACGATCACACGATTGCTGACGTTGCGAACGCCGGGTTCGAGTCGCATCAGTAGCTCGCTCATGCGACGATCCTTTTCGCTACGTACGACCCCGGAGATCACTGCGTCTCCACCGTTCATGTTGACGCGAACGCCACCCATCTGAAGCGCTGTCGGTGCTTGGTAGAACCGCGATTGAGCCGAGTACTGGATTGCGTTGGATTGTAAGGGCTGGACCGAAATACCCGAACGAAGTCGTGTGCGAACGGCGGGCTGGTTGGATGCCGACGATCCACCGAAGCCTTGCCCGAGGCCACCGAAGCCAAGACCGCCGAGCCCGAGACCGCCTAAGCCTCCGCCTCCACCACCACCGCCGAAACCGCCGCCGCCAGTGCCGCCCGCACCTGCCGCCGCACTGAGACCGTTGGTATTGCGAGTCCGGATGTCCGCAGCGGATGCGCCGGCACCATTATTCTGCAATTGCGTAAATCCGCTGGAGTTGGCCAAACCGCCACCGGTGTCGGCCGAGGACGCACCGCCGGAACCACCCGTCCCTCCGCCGCCGCCTGTATTTCCCGTTTGAGTGAATCCACTGCTCGCCCCGGTTCCACCCGTACCGCCGCCGAAACCGCCTGTTCCCTGGCCATAAAGCGGTGCTGAAAAGACCGTCAAGTACACGGCACACAGCGCGAACAACCACGGGAATTTCATCAGAAAACCTGTTCATCGAGGGTGGAAAAATGCACGTCCAAACTTGTGCAGTGAGGAAACCCGTCCACTGTCCTAAAGTTATGGTCAACTCACCAAAAATTCAGGTACTTGGCAAGATCGGCGGACTTTGTACGAATCGATACCATTCCAGCGGGAAACCGTCACGTATTATAACGTCTTCGGGGTCAGATCGCGATTAAATTTTAGGACGACTGAGATTCCCCAGAACTGCCGAGGAACCCATGCCAAGCTCGAACCTGCAACCGTTCGCTACCACTTCAATTATTCTTGTCGCGGCCATCGCGGGGGCTTTTCTCAGCCCAATTACCGTTCCGGCAGCGGCTCAAGACCGTTCCAAAGCAGCGAACGCGGCGAAGGCCACAACCGACGATGCGGTCCCCGGCGCCCCCCATTTGTTACCCCACGACACGCTACTCTATCTACGCTTTGATGATGTCGATGAGCTTCGTGAGGACTTTGCAGATAGTTCAATGGGCAAGATGCTTGCCGATCCTAAGCTGAAGCCGCTCGCCGGTGATCTTTACACGACGCTGGCCGAGTTGTTCTCCAATGTGGGCCAGCAGTTCGGCATCTCGCTCGATGAGTTGTTGGCGATCCCGAGCGGCCAAGTCGCTGCCGCAGCATTCCCGAGGATCGTGAGCGAAGAAGAACTCAGCCGCAAGGATGCTGGAGCGGAGGACTCCGATGAGAATTCCGACGAAGCGATTCGACGTCGGATCCAGCAAAAACGCGACGCACAAACCGCGATGGCGGGAATGTTTGTGATCGATGCGGGTAAGAACATTGACAAACTCCGCGACCTCGTCAATCGCGTCCTTGAGCGTCCGATTCAGTCGGGTTACGTCCGTCGCGAACAAAATGTCGGCCCGGTGACACTCGTTCGTTTGATGCCGCCTCGCATCGGCCGGCCTGAAATCGAGTACTTCGAGCGGGACAATTGTTTGGTGCTGGGCATTGGTCACGGAACCGCTTCGGCGGCGCTGGATCGTTGGCTTGATCGCACCGATGAACCGACCTTCGCCGACAACGTCGATTTTGCCGCCGTCATGGGCCGCTGCTTGGGTGCCGAAGAGACTCGCCCTCAACTGACTTTCTACGCGGAGCCCTATCACTTGGTGGAACGACTCATCAAACGCGGCGGAACCGCAGCACTCATTTGGCCGATCTTCGAGGACCTCGGCATCGCCAAAATTCGCGGTATCGGCGGCAGCGTCTTTCGCGGTGGCGAGGACTTTGATGACATCTCGCACCTGCACGTACTGATCGATCCGCCGCGAGATGGGCTGTTCGGTGTGTTGCGTCCCGATGCGGTCGATACGGTCCCTCCCTCGTTCATTCCTTCGGACGTGACGACCTACACGACGGTCAAGTGGCGTTTCGACGCCGCATTTGACAATCTGAGCAAAATCATCGACCGATTCCAGGGCGAAGGGACCGCGAAACGAATCTTTGAGGACGGCGTCAAAGATCGGCTCGACATCAACATCCGCGAAGAGGTCTTGGCGAATCTCAGTGGTCGTTACGTCACGGGAAGCTGGATTCAGCCGCCTGCGAAGCTGAACTCGCAAGCGCGCTTTCACGCCTTCGAATTGACGGACCCGACCAAGGCCCAAGCCGTACTCGAAAAAGTTCTCAAGAAGGTGGCCCCCGACCTCAAGCCGCAAAGTGTCGGGACCCAGCAAATCTACACGACCCAGGCGGGCGGTCGAAACTTTTCGGCGCGGCTGCGGCGGCCTGAACCCACCGTCATGATTCTCGATAAGTGGCTGCTCGTCGGGGACAGTCGCGAGTTGATGGAACGCGCGATTCGCGCTTCTGGCGGGGCACTTCCAGGCCTCGTTGACGTGCCCGACTATGATTTGGTCTCGAGCGAGCTCGGCGGCAAACTGGATGGCGAAAAACCGTTCATGGTGTCCTATCTGCGCGGCTCGGATTTTCTCCGCATGATGTACCAAATGGCCGACTCCGAGGACTCGCGGGCGTTCATGAAGACGGCCGCCGCGAACAACCCCGTCGCTGCTAAGTTCAATGACCTACTGAAGAAGAACGAGTTGCCGCCGTTCGAGCAATTCGAGAAGTACTTTGCGCCGTCGGGTACGTTCGGATACGACGAAGCCACCGGGATTCACTTCGGGTCATTCACCCTCAAAGCGATGGAATAATCGACACAGGGTTCACAACCCAGCGACTTTCCGCAAACGTCAATGTTTCGCTGGGCGACTTCGTCGCTCGGCGCCCGGCGAGGTTGTAATTGAGAATAGAGGAGTCCTTCCCATCTCCACTCTCAATCATCGTTTGCACCTTGCTCTCCAGCCTGCTTCAAAAGTTCTTGATGGTCGGCCTCCGCGCCAAAACGGAGTTGGCTGGTCCGCTGCGCCGACGCC
>JBBSJZ010000668.1:0-3251 GCA_038256795.1 Pirellulales bacterium
AGCTCATCGAGTTTGATGATGATGGTGACACCGCGAATCATCATCCAGGAAGAAGAAGAAGTCGCCCAAACTGGCTTTGAGTCACGTCAGTAAGACTCCGGCCAACTGCTACTCTCGTTCCCAGGCTCGCCGCCTGGGAACCAGATTTAAATTTCCTAACGCCCCGCAGCTCACCGGCTTCGGGGCGTTTCTATTGGCGGAGGTAAGTTTGCGGCGTCACCGGCCAGCGTATACGATCAGGGCTTAATTCCCTCGTCGATGCTTGGTCCCGTGGCACATGAAGCGATTCTATCTCAGCGTCTTGATGGGCGTTTTCCTCAGCGGCATGGTCGCTTCGAGTCGCAGGTCGACGGCCCAGGACTCTCCACAGTCGGTCTCGTTCCAGAATGACGTCGCTCCGCTGCTCGCGAAGTATTGTGGCGATTGTCATGGCGGCGGTGCTAGCGAAGGCGACTTAACGCTCGACCACTTCGCATCGGACGCCGAAGCGGCTGCCGAGCCACAACTTTGGTGGAATGTTCTTAAGAACATCCGCGCCGGCGTGATGCCGCCAGCGGACTCGCCGCGGATCGAATCCGACGAGCTCGAGTTGATCGCCGTTTGGATCAAGTCGCAATCATTCCAAATTCGCGCCGACGCGATCGATCCGGGAGCTCTCAGCGTCCGCCGACTCAATCGTAGTGAGTACGGAAACACGGTGAGCGATTTGATGGGCATCGAATTCGACGCTACGATTTTATTCCCACCCGAGGACTCGGGGAGCGGTTTCGACAACATGGGCGACGCGTTGACGTTCTCGCCAATGTTGATGGAAAAGTATTTGCAAGCCTCGCGAATGGTCGTGGGCGAAGCGGTACCGACGGTGACAACCGTGCTGCCGCACCAACGGTTGACGGGCGACGATTTCGTTAGCTCCGACGGCGATGTCAAGGCGAGCCGCATGAGCGGCCTGCGGCCTGGCAAAGTACGTGCCATCGCGACCGTGGATGAACCCGGCAAGTACACCATCGACTTTCGCTACAAGGTCGACGGCAACTTCGAGTTTGACCCCTCGCGATACAAGGTAGTTTATCGCATTGATGGCAACGAACGATTTAGCGGAGAGTTCGGCTGGAACGAAGATCATCTCGTCAGCCAAGTGGATGAGTTGGACTGGGGTGGCGGCGAGCACTCCTTCGAACTGGAGATTCAACCGCTCCCGGATATGGACGTTGAAGGTGAAGCTACCGACAACAAGTCCGATTCATCCGGCGACGAGATGCGCGTCCACTTTGACATCCAGTCCGTCGTCGTCCAAGGTCCAGTGGGAACCAAAAACCGGGTCCATCCGGATCGCTATGAACGCTTCTTCACGCGTGCTGAGCCGCCAACCGATTTGGCCGAGCGTCGCCAGTATGCACGAGAAGTGTTGCGGAGCTTTTGCCTGCGTGCCTTTCGCGGTCATGCCAATGAGCGGACGCTGGACCGATTGGTGACGATCGCTGAATCGACCTACGAGCAATCTGGCACGACGTTTGAACAGGGAATCGCTCGGGCGATGGTGGCGGTCCTCGCATCGCCCCGGTTCATTTTCAGAATGGAGAACGTGATCGAGCCTGAGGATCCTACGGCGACGTTTGGAAAGGTGGACGAGTTCTCGCTCGCGTCACGATTGTCCTATTTGATGTGGTCGACGATGCCCGATGATCAACTCTTTCAACTCGCCGCAGCGGGTGAGCTAAGAAAGCGATTGCCCGAGCAAATTGAGCGGATGATGTCCGACGACCGGGCCAAACAGTTTGTGCGAAATTTTGTCGGCCAGTGGCTACGGACGCGCGACGTCACCCAGACCACGATTGATCCGCTCGTGGTTCTCGGTCACGCCGATGAGTACAACGAACTGAGAGAACATTTTCGATCCCGTCGCAGTCGCCCGAATGAAGAGGAGATGACGGATGAAGAAAAGTCTCGCTTCGCTCGCTACCGTGAACTTCGCGAGATCCAGGATCGATTTGACAGTGAGCTGCGATCAGCGATCCGTCGCGAGACGGAGATGTGCTTCGAGTACATCGCGAGTGGGGACGCCAGTCTGCTCGATTTACTGGATAGCGACTACACTTTTCTCAACGAAAAACTGGCGAAGCATTACGACATTCCCGATGTCGAGGGACTCGAGATGCGGCGTGTCGATTTGCCCGAGGGTAGCATTCGCGGCGGAGTTCTGGGCCACGCCTCGATGCTGGTGATCACGTCCAACCCGACACGCACGTCACCGGTCAAACGGGGTCTTTTTATCCTCGATAATTTGCTCGGCACACCGGCGCCGCCGGCACCGGGCGTCGTCCCCGAATTAGAGGCATCGGCGTCAAGGTTCGCTGACCGCGAACCGACGCTGCGAGAGTTGTTGGCGGTGCATCGAGAGAGCGCGCTTTGCGCCTCGTGCCACGCGAGAATGGACCCGCTCGGTTTGGCGCTCGAGAATTTCAATGCATTGGGCATTTTTCGCGCGACGGAAAATGAGCAACCGATCGATCCGTCGGGTGTGCTGATCACCGGCGAGCCATTCAGTGACGTCCGCGAATTGAAGCAAATCCTTCGTACCCAGCACGCCGCGGACTTCTATCGCTGTGTCAGTCAAAAAATGCTGACCTACGCGATTGGCCGTGGCTTGGATTTCAAGGATGAAGAAACCGTCGATTTGATTGTCCAGCGGCTGCAGTCGAGCAATGGTAAATTCAGTGAATTGCTCGCCGGTGTCATCGCCTCGGCACCGTTCCAAAGTATTCGTATCAATTCCGCTCCTGATAGTGAACTCGCACGTTCGGTGAAACCATGAACAAGAATCAAGCGGCATCGCCAAGTGCGGCGAATTCAGCTCGGCGGCGTTTCTTGCGAGGGCTCGGCGTCGCCGTCGCACTTCCAGCGATGCCATCGCTGGTATCTCGACAAGCTCGCGCGGCTGAGGCTTCCCAGTCATCGGCTCTAGCAGCGACGGCGAGCGGCGCCCCGTTACGGATCGCCTTCATGTCAATTCCGAACGGCGTCCAGCAAGATCACTGGTTTCCGAGTGACGATTTCGAATTGAACGATTCGATGCGACCGCTCGAGTCCATGAAGGAACACTTTCAAGTCATCAGCGGGCTCGATCACGTTCACGCGACTCCCGGCGCCGACGGCGCTGGCGATCACGCCCGTGCCAATGCGACATTCTTGACGGGCGCGCGAGCCAGGAAGACGGGGGGCAGTGACATTCACGTTGGCGTCTCCGTCGA
>JBBSJZ010000669.1:0-3242 GCA_038256795.1 Pirellulales bacterium
GCCCATGGCCAGAAGGCGTGCGAGCTCGAACCGGACGATCCGTTCAATTTCACCGCCATGAGTGTCACCTTCCAACGAGCCTGGGCCGGCACCCAGGACCAGCAGTACATCGTCAAGGCGGAAGACGCCATGGCTCGTGCCCAGCAATTGCAGGGTCGCTAGTGGTTTGTCAGGAACGAAATTGAGGGTTGGCTTCCTGAGCCGTTTAGGCGTTAGCCCTGATTTTACGACATGCCCGTGGCTAGCGCCAAAACGGCTCACCCTAAAATTTAAGGCTGACGGACCACTAGCCACCCTTCACGTCATCACACCAAGCGGATCAACAAGTAGGCCGGATCGAGGAGCCAAAGCGACCAACATTCGGCATCTTTCTTCCCCCTCGCGCATTCCCAAATACCCAAATACCCAAATTCCCTTTACCCATCCCCTTGCTCTAGGCCCCGGAACTTTGGGGCACACCCAGGGGTTATACCTCCTGTCCTGGCGGCGGATCACCGCTGAGTCGGGTTCCTTACGTTGACGGTGCAGTGGTTTGACGGTGAGTCCATCGACGTCGATGCGTTACCAGCAGTCCGATCCGGACGTGCGGTTGATGCTGCGCGTGCGCGAGGACGACGCTGGGGCCTTCGAAGAATTGGTGCGTCGCTATCAAACGCGACTCGTGCGGTTGATGCAGCACATCGGACCTCGGGCGGACTTTGCTGAAGATTTGGCCCAGGAGACGTTCTTGCGAGTGTATCGCGCGAGAAAGCGATATGAACCGGGGGCCAAGTTTTCGACCTGGTTATTCACGATCGCTGGAAACGTGGCCAAGAACTCGGCGCGAGCGAACAACCGCCGACAAGAGATTGCTGAGGTCGATGTGGCTCGTCACAGTGAAGCACCCAGCGGTGCTCAGTTACTGGCGGCAACGGCGCTCGAGGCGAGTGGAATGATGCCCGCGCGAATCGTCGAGGGGGCTGAGCGTGCCGACGTCGTCCGCGCCGCGGTCGCGGCCTTGGGCGAGAATCAACGCATGGCCATGATGTTGTCGCGGTTCGAAAACATGAATTATGCCGAGATCGCCGACGCGATGGGATTGACCACCAAGGCGGTGAAGTCGTTGTTGAGCCGTGCACGGGTGAATTTAAAAGAAATTTTGCAGTCGTATATTGATTCAGGCGTCATTTCGGATGAGGCACAGTCATGAGTGTTGCACCATTCGCGGACGATAGCCCCGTCGATCCTGATGATGAGTTGCTCGTCGCGTACCTCGATGGTGAGCTCGACCAGCGGCAGCGGGGGGAGGTCGAGCAGCGGTTGCTTGAGCATGAAACGCTGCGGCGACGCTTGCAACAGTTGCAAGCGAGTTGGGAATGGTTGGAGGAGTTGCCCAGCCCGACGACGAGCGAGAAACTGGTGGAAACCACGCTCGAATTTGTCGTTGCGGATTTGAATCCGGCCAGCCAGCCCAAAACATCCTTGTGGACTCGCAACCGCTGGTCGCTCATCACGGTCGCCGCGTGCCTCGTCGCCGTGATCGCAGCGGCCGGCGGGATCATTCTGCGGCGCCATGCGGATTACCAACGACAGCTTGCGGATTTAGAAATTGCCGAGGACTTGCAGGCTTACTTGCACGGTGCGGATCTCTCGCTGATGCGCGAGTTGGCGGCGAATCCCGAGTGGAACAAGTCGATCAAGTCGGCGGTCACGGTGGGTGAATTGGACTTGGGCGAGGCCGCGCTCGTCGCCAGCATCCCGCTCGACCAACGGGCCAGTGCCGTGGCGAATTTGACCCTCAACCAGCGGACGCGTCTGGAGCCTCGGTGGAGTCAGTTTGAAGGACTCGGTGCGACCGCCCAGTCAGATTTGCGACGGACGGCGGCGGCGGTCGCGGCGCAGCCCGATGCCGTGTCGCTGCTCGACACGATGCGCAAGTTTGCGGCGTGGCGCGAGAAGTTAACGCCAGCGATACGTGATGACTTGGCCGGGACGGACGGCACCAAGCGGGATGCGGCGATTCGCACCGCGATCACTCAAACACTCAAGCAAGCGACCCAGCGGAGTGGTGTGCTGCTCGATGACGAGACCATCGACCGCGTTTACTTTGCGCTCCGCGAGATCCTCAAACGACGCGTCAACGAGATCATCGCGCAGTTGAGCGAAGACAAGCGACCGGAAGCGATAGAGTGGTTTCGAGAGCGAATGTCGTCGTCGGATCGCGAGCGGTTCAGTATTTGGATCATGCTGCAAGGAACGTCAAACTCGCGCGGCGGTGGCGCCCCTGGTGGCGGCGAACTCGAGCTTCGCGGTGAGCTGAACCAGGGCGAACTCGATCTCATCGAGTTGATCTTACCCTCGCACGCGGTCGAGGATTTGGAAAAGTTGTCCTACGGCGAACGCCACTTGAAAGAAGTCGCCCTTACCGCCTGGGCGGAAGAGGCCGTGCGGCGCAAGTACCTGGCCAGCCGCGGAGACGAAGCGTCGCTGCTGCAGCGCTACGAAAGTCTCGACGCCCCGACCCGCAAGCGCCTGGACCTCCGTCCGCCCGAGCGAATCCTCGACGAACTGTACCCCGAAACACGTCGCCCCCCACGCCGTCCCGGACCGTGACGGGGCATTCCTTAACGGATGTCAGTTTGGTCGTGCTTTCTCGAAGCCGGGCGGCAGTTTCTCTTTGCGTTCTGTCGACTTTGCTCGTGACTCATCTCGTTGTGATTTTGAGTTGCGCGCAAAGCCGCTACGACGCAAAGGTTTTGGGAAGTCGACGAGAACAAAGGTCCAAAATTCGTTTGGGTTCCACTTCCTGACGTTACGACCCTCACTAAAAGGTATATCTCACTAGAAGGGTAGATACGTGGCCGGAGGCTAGAAATGCATGTCACCGGGTGAAGCGTTAACTTGGTACAAAGCAAGCGGCTGTCCCCGAGCCGTGTCTTATCCCCGTTGTTGGCGAATCTGATGATGCCTCGATTTCGTTGTCTAGCCGCATTGTTGTTGTCGATCGTGATCGCCAACGACGCACAATCCGGTGTCTTTGCCAGCAGTAATCTGGCCTCGCACAGTCGCTACTTAGCCGACGGTGCCCTCAATCCCGGGTTTTTGATCGACCCGGATGCGTTCGATCTCTCGGGATTAGCCGGAAACCCGGCTTCTCCCAACAACAGGGCTGTGTTGATCACGCCGCTGCACTACATCACGGCAGTTCACGCGCCGACGCTCGCTCCCACCTTTCGCGGCAGTGATGGCGTATTTCGGACCTA
>JBBSJZ010000670.1:0-3217 GCA_038256795.1 Pirellulales bacterium
CGGCCTCGGCGTCGAGCCGAAACTCGCTCAAGACGCCGCGACGAATGACGAATCCGTACCGCCGGCGGATGGGACGGCGAAATCCGGGGCGCTCCTGGCCGGTGATGAGATTCATCGCGTCACCGCTATCTGGCCCGGCGGCGTGGTACCCGAATCGCTCCAACACGAGGACTACGCCAAACTCGTCGAGACACTCGGCAAGGGTTTGGAACTCGACGACAAGGCGCCCATCACTGAGTTCGTCAGTGTGATGCAGTACCTTCCCCTGGGCACCCAGCTCCGGGTCTTCGCTACGGTCGCCGACAGTGGTCGAGTGGTTGAATCGGTGCTGACCGTTCGCGAAGACGATCGTGTTTGGTTCCAACGCGGGCTCGTCCTCGCTCAGAGCGAAGCCGTGCAAACGGCGGAGTCGATTCCCGAAGCCCTATCGCTCGGTTTGCGACGCGGCATGTGGGACTTCACGCAAGTCAAACGATCCCTCGGCATGATGTCGCGCGGAAACGTCGAAGCCAAAGACATCGGCGGCCCCATCCGTATCGCCAAAATGGCTTGGTCCGAAGCCCAACGTGGTGTCTCGGCCCAGTTGCTATTTCTTACCATGCTGAGCATGAACCTGGCGATTCTCAACTTTCTACCGATCCCCGCCCTCGATGGCGGACACATGGTCTTTCTCACCTACGAGTTGATTCGTGGTCGACGCGTGAACGAAGAAATCGAAATGCGACTGACCCTCGCCGGCGTCTTGGCACTCCTGCTACTGATGGCCTTCGTCGTCTTCAACGATATCTACCAGGGCTAAGCGAGTCGCTGTCTGGTTCCCAGGCTCCCGTCTGGGAACGAGGTGTTCAAGCCGCTGCTCACAACAAGCCCAAGGTCTCGTCCAAACCGAACATGACGTTCATGTTTTGGACTGCCGCGCCGCTGGCGCCTTTGATGAGATTGTCGATCACGCAAATCAGAATCAATCGCGACCCGGCGTCACGCACCGTCATGTGAACGAAATTAGTGCCGCGAACATGCTTGGTCGCGGGCAAGTGGTCGACCACTTTGACGAACGGGCAATGGGCGTACTGGTTCCGTAAACATTCCATCGCGTCCGCAGCCGTCGCACCGCCCGATTGGACGTAGATCGTTGACAGGATTCCCTGGTCCATCGGCGTCAAATGAGGCGTGAAGAGGACATCGATCGACTTGCCGCCGATCCGCTCAACGAGGTCGCTAATCTCCGGTTGGTGGCGGTGTCCGGCGACTGAATAGGCGGCGATCGATTCGTTGGTCTCACAGTACAGGGTCGCGAGTTTTGGTGAACGCCCCGCACCGCTCACGCCGCTCTTGCTATCAATAATGATGTCCTCGGTGAGTACCAAGCCAGCTTGCACGAGGGGTGCGAGCGGCAGGATCGCACTCGTCGGGTAGCAGCCTGGATTAGCGACGACATCCGCACCGCGAATCTGGTCCGCAAAAAACTCGGGTAACCCATACACGGTCGTTCCGACCCGCTCGGGCCAGGGATGCTTGACCTCGTACCAGTGCTCGTAGGTGGCGAGACTCGAAAGACGAAAGTCTGCGGAGAAGTCGATGCAGCGAAGTCCGAGCCCGACGAGGGTGTGAACGGTTTCCGCCGACGCGCCGTGCGGAAGACAGCACATCGCGACATCGCACTTCTCCGCCACGCTCACGGCATCGAAGTTCTCGACGCGCACATTGGTGCGTCCCGCCAAGGACGGATGAATTTCACCGAGCGACTTGCCCTCTTCGCCACGACTCGTGGCGACGGTGACCTCCGCTTGCGGGTGACGTTGGATCAACCGCGCCGCTTCGAGTGCCGTGTAGCCGGTCGCGCCAATGATGCCTACTCGAACGTTCATAGTGCTTAAAATCAATTCAATGGTGGAAGGGTTTCAGTGAGGAACCGCGGGTCTTGATTCTAGAGCCCAAGTTGTTCGGCGGTCTCGCGTTCGCCCGCGGTCAGCTCAAACATGTCCTTGAGCAATTGACGATCACATTCACGTTGCTCGACTTTACGGCGAGCGAACATCCGCTCTTGGGTATTGATCATCACATCGGCGGGCAACGGTGAGGTTTGGCCGAACAGCCGCGCGTAGTTCACAAAGCTCGGCACGTTGGCGGTAACGAATCCGTACATCATCGAGCAAACGCCGATGACTTTCCCCGTGAAGATGCCCGTGTTGATTGCCGACTTCGAATAGTCACCCATCACGCATCCGAAGAATTGCATCCCCGTCGCCACCCGATGTTCGCCGTACTCGACGTTGATCTTTCCATAAGTGTTCTTCAAATCGCTGTTGCAAGTTCCCGCGCCGAGGTTGATCCAACTGCCCAAGTAACTGTGACCGAGGAAACCGTGGTGCTGTTTGTTGGAATAGGGTTCGATCACCGAGGCTTCGACCTCGCCGCCGATTTTGACCGTGTGCCCCAACGAGACGCCATCCTTGAGGGCCGAGTGCTCGATCACGCGGGTCGATCGACCGGCGTAGATGGGACCGGCCAGATAACAAAACGGTCCCACCTTGACGTTGTCTTCGAGCAAGATGGGGCCGTCCGATGTGTTGATCGAGGCAAAGTCACCGATCGTGACTCCTTGACCGACGAAGACGTTCGGCTGAATTTCTTGGTACTCATGCTGGCTGAGCCGATACTCGATGGACCGACTCAGTTCTTTCATGTGCCAGGAAACGATTTCGTGCGGCCAATGAAAGGCATCGAGCGACAACGAGGATTGCCGTAACCCCACGGCGAGTTTCCACCACGGGTAAACGCTGGCGAGTGCATTCGTCGTGTCGGTGGCAAGGTCCGTGGCGGGCAGGCGACGATCGGCGGCGACAATCTTGGCCGCCAGAAGGGAGTGGTCCTCGGCGTCGAAAATCGCTTCGGAGGTGGTGGACTCAGCCAGTTTCTGCAGAGTCTCCAATACGCCGACCCGCGGCACCAAGCGTGCATTGACGAGCAAAATGTCTTCGCCGGTGGTTTCCCGATGGGGCGCGGTGACCCCAAAGTCCAGCGTCTGAATTTCATGCAAGTACGGACGCACCTCAGCCGTCAGCGATCCCTTGAGCTGGCGGAGCCAATCAATCAATCGAAGACTAGCACAGGTCACGGCATACGCGGGGCGACCCAGCGTTGCCGGATTCATCCTCGCAACCAAGTCGTCTTCAAAGCAAACAATATTCATAGGGGTAGGTCAGCAACGGATCAA
>JBBSJZ010000671.1:0-3208 GCA_038256795.1 Pirellulales bacterium
CCGCCCAACTCCTCAGCCAATGGCTCGACCGCGTCACCCTGCCCACGATCGTCGTCAACGGAGCATCCGCCAGTGGTCCGTTCATCAATCAACTTTCCCGACCGAATCGAATCATCCTCACGGCGACGAAGAGTGGGTCTGAAGACAACTATGCTCGCTTCGCGGGATACTTTTCCGATGCCATCGCGGCATCCGAAGCAGATCTCGATCACGATGACGAAGTTTCCCTGCTCGAAGCGTTTTTGCTCGCGTCCCAGCAAACGCAATCTTTCTATGATGACGAAGGACGCATCAGTACCGAACATTCACTCGTCGACGACAACGGTGACGGTCTCGGCACACCCTCGAGCATGTTCGATGGCGTCTACGCGGCAAAGCCCAAAGATGCGACGCAACGAGCGGATGGATCGATCGCAGCGACAACGATCCTCATCCCGTCCCAGCAATCTCTCCCGTTCACGCGTGAGGAACTCGCGCAGCGAGAAGACATCGAACGTCAACTGAGTGAGCTGCGATCGCAGCGTAAAACCATGCTCGATGAACAGTATCTGCAGCGACTCGAAAGCCTACTCGCACCGCTCGCCAAGATCTACCACGACGCGCAAGGTCGTCAGGATGACCTTTAGGGGTTGATGATCTCGAGCGTCGTGCTGCGATCCGCTGCGAGCGGCAACTGCGCACCCGTATCCGCGAGTGCGTCTCGCATCGATCCCAACATCGCCTTCAATTTTCCAGGTTCCTGTGCGGCGAGGTTATCGGATTCATCACGATCCGCAGCCAAGTTAAATAACTGGTAACGCGGCGGCTCTGCCGAATCATCGGAGTGATTCATGGCGGGATAGAAGTGATAAATGAGTTTCCAATCACCTTGTCGTAGCACCGTGAAATAGGAGCTGCGATGGTCGTGAGGAAAGTTCATTAAAAACTCGCGTTCTTCACGAGAATCACCTTGACCGGTGGCTGCATCGACCGCGAGCTGCGGCATCAAATTCAAGCCATCGATCGAGTCCAGGGTCGTCTCCGTGTCGATACCGGTGGCGGCCAAGATGGTGGGGAACAGATCGTAGATCGCGGCGACATCGTTTTGCATCCTACCCTGGGCGATCGGAAAGCGATTTTGCAGGGGTGATGTTGGCGAGGGTTTCGCCCAAGATGCGATGAACGGCACTCGCATTCCCCCTTCGTAGTGCGTTCCTTTCTTGCCACGCAGCGGTGCCGAACAACTCACATCGTACTGATGGCCACGCGGTGAGTCCGTTCCGTTGTCACCGACAAAGAAAACGAGCGTGTGATCGGCAACACCGAGTTCATCGAGCTTGTCGAGAATATCGCCGAGCGACTTGTCCATGCCTTGAATCATGGATGCGAACGCCGCGAGCTTGGGCTCAACGCCGGCATAGTTGTCCACAAAACGTGGGTCAGCTTGGAATGGTGAATGAACCGCGTAGTGAGCCATGTATGCGAAAAATGGCTGATCGCGGCGCACCGCCTCTTCGATCTCGCGGTTCATTTCTCGAGTCAGCACCTCTGTCAAATACAAGTCGCCGCCGTGATACGACTCGAGGCCGGGAACACCGTTTCGATTGCGTTTCCCCGAGTTTCCGAAGTTTTGCTTCGCGTAGTAGCTGCCCGGTTGCCCGATCGACGAACCCCCGATGTTCACATCGAATCCGATCGCTTGCGGATTCTCCGCAGCGGAACCGTTGGGACCGAAGTGTGCTTTGCCGCAATGGATCGTGCGATAGCCGGCACTAGCCATCAACCTCGGCAACGTCGCTTGCATTTTCGCAATGCCACTCCACTTCCAATTTTCCGGGCCGAACTCACCACGATTATTCATATCCGGTCGAATCCACGTGGTCGTGTGGTGCCGCGCCGAGGTTTGGCCCGTCATGATCGCGATACGACTCGGCGAGCATACACTCATCGCATAAAATTGGCTCATCCGCGTCCCCTGAGCCGCCAAACGTTCCATGCTCGGCGTTCGGTAAAACGTATTGAGCGGATGAGACTCCGGATTGCCATGTCGATCGCTAAGCATCGGGACCGATGTATCCATCATCCCCATGTCATCGACGAGAAACACGAGCACGTTGGGCCGATCGGGTGAAGCTGCGACCGCCAACTCGCCACAACACAACACGACCAAAAAGATTGATGCGAATTTCATGGGTTCTTTCAAGGAAATAAATACGTTTCACACCGTCGTCTGGGCCAACAATGAATCGCGTATCGCCAACAATTTGCGATTCTCTTCCGTCATCAGTTTCGGATCAACATGGATTTCCGCTAACGCGATCGCGGCTGCCTTGGAATCATGATTGACCTTCAATTCAATTTGGCCGATCCGTAATCTCGCCTGATTCGAAGCATCGCCGCCGCGGGCGGCGACTCGATTCAATATCGGAAGCGTTTCCGCGTACCGTTTCTCACGAGCGAGTAATCCGACGTAGCTCATCAACACTTGATCCGACACACCCCGAGTTAGATTGAGCGACTCGAGTCGACCGTAGTGTGGCTGGGCCGATCCAGCGCTGCTACTGGCGATGGCTTGACGCAGCAAGAAAGTCAACCGATTGAACTCGGGATGCGCGGACAAGTCGGGCACCGCGACGAGCGCCGGGGAACTCGCTTTCTTGCCGAGCCCGAAAGCTCGCTTGGTTGGCATCGAGTCCGGTGCAGGTTTCTTGGTCCGCGCCGCCAGCGTTCCCGTCATGGCGGCGATATTCTTGTTTGCCGGTGCCGTGTTGCTGGTGGCGAGCGCCGCGGTAACCGGATCGTAGTGATCGTCACCTTTCTTTTGCAGCCGTCGACGCTGCTCGGGCGACCACAAAATGCCAAAGCCTTGCAACCATTCGTTGCGTGAAATCACGTCCCAGCCCTCGCAATCCACGAGGTTTTGGCGCAGCATCCAGATGCCGACGGGCAATCCGATCGCGGCGCCGATGACGTGCAACATCTCGGATGACATTGAAAACCCATAGAGAACCAGAAACAAGATTTGCAGCATAACGAATGCCGCGCCAAGTTTGACGATTCGCACTTCAAAAGTTCCGAAGGTGAACACGATGAAGTAGAAACAATCCATTTCGTTCTCGGGTGCCCAAAGCATTGCCATGACCATGAGCGCAAAGATGACGCCGGATGCACCGAGTGCCATACCTTCACTTCCCAACAAAAACATCGGCAACTGGACCGCCGCTCCATC
>JBBSJZ010000672.1:0-3201 GCA_038256795.1 Pirellulales bacterium
GGTATCACTGACGGGCCACGCGGCTGTCATGACGAACGCGTTGGCCGCCGCCGGCTCGCCCAAGCCACGAATCGGAGCCGCTTCGCCCAGGTGTTTCCAAATCGATTCCGTCACGAACGGAGTGATCGGATGCAGCAATCGCAGCAGCGTATCGAGCACGTGCGCCATCACTCGTTGGGCCGTCGCTCGCTGCGTCTCGTCACTCAGTCGTGGCTTGGCGATCTCGACGTAGAAACTGCAAAACTCATCCCAAGCAAAGTTGTAAAGGCAGCCCGAAGCGTCCGCGAATTGATAGCGCTCGATCGCTTCAGTGACCTGCCGCGTCACCGTCGACAATCGACTCAAGATCCAGCGGTCCTCGAGCGGTAATGAGGCGACGTCAATCTTCTCGCTGGTGTAGCCCTCGAAGTTCATCAGTGCGAAGCGAGCAGCATTCCACAGCTTGTTGACAAAGTTACGTGCGGTCTCGAACCGGTCGCTCACGACGGCGCCCTTGATGAGCAATTTGTCTTCGTCGAGTTCCGCCCACTGGGTCGAGAACGGCTTACCACAGTGCTGGCAATCGATCCGTGGCAGCGAACGGTTCTTCGGTGTTTGGTCGATCAACTTCTCGCAGTTCGGACATTCGTACTGGACCGGCATCCGCACGTCTTGCGTTTCGGTCGCCAACCGCGCGAGCCCGAACCGCATCGCGTCGGGTCCGAACTTGTCGATCACATCGATCGGGTCGACACCGTTGCCCTTGCTCTTGCTCATCGTTTCACCCTGGCCGTCGAGGATTTTGGGGTGAATGAACACTTCGCTGAACGGAATTTTACCGACGTTATTGAGCCCCATCAGCACCATGCGGGCGACCCACAACGTGATGATGTCGCGAGACGTGATCAGCGTGCTGGTGGGATAGAAGTAATCGAGTTCCGCCGTCTTTTCGGGCCAACCCAACGTGCTGTGCGGCCATAGCGCCGACGAGAACCAAGTGTCGAGCACATCACAATCGCGGACCAAGCCCAACGCTTCGACTTCGCCTTCGAGTGTCTCGTTCTCTTGACGCAAACACACCATCACAGTGCGAGTGCCATCCTCGCCAGCTTCCTCGCGCTCGAGCACCTCGCCAGCGGCGTGCGCGGGCAGCATTCGCACGCGGGCGACGAGATCGGTTGCCGCCACTTCGGTCAAGCCATGCGTCGCCCAGATCGGAATGCGGTGTCCCCACCACAATTGTCGACTGACCGGCCAATCACGTTTCTCTCCCAGCCAATCGAGATAGCCCTTGCGATAACGCTCGGGGAAAATCTTCACGCGTTCGTCACTCACCGCGTCCATCGCCGACTGGGCGAGCGTGTCCATTTTGACGAACCATTGGTCCGCCAAATACGGTTCGATCGGTGTCTTGCTGCGGTCGCTGTGCGGCAGCTCGATTTCGCGATCTTCGACATCGCCGAGTTGATCGATCGCTTCGAGATCTTCGACGACGCGTTTGCGTGCTTGCGGAATCGTCAGCCCCTCGTACTTGCCGCCTTCGGCATTGACGGTGCCATCGGGGTTGAGCATGTTGAGCATCGGCAGTCCACATCGCAGCCCGACCTCGTAGTCATTCGGGTCGTGCGCCGGAGTGATCTTCACGCATCCCGATCCCATCTCGGGTTTCGCCCACAAGTCAGCCACGAGCGGGATCTCACGGCCGACGAGCGGCAACTGAAGCATCCGTCCGTCGAGTGCCATATCACGAAGTTGCTCCAGCGACACGAGCATCTCGTCGCGACGCTTGAGGATTGCGTCGAGCTCAGCTTGGCAGTCGGCTTTTTCCTTCTCCGTCGCCGCGGTGAGTTTGGAGATCGCTTCCGACTCGAGTTTCGCAAACGCCGCGGCGGGATCGGGATGAACGGCGACGGCAGTGTCGGCCAGCATTGTTTCCGGCCGCGTGGTGGCGATTTCGACTCGCCGGGGTTCGCCGGGCTTCGGGGCGATCACGTTGTAGTAAATGTGATAGAAGTGTCCCTTCTTCGTTTCATTAAATACTTCGTCATCACTGACCGCAGTTTGCAAGAACGTGTCCCAATTCACCAACCGCTTGCCGCGATAGACGAGGCTTTGGCGGAACAGGTCGAAGAATGTCGCGCGAACGGCAGCGGCGCAGATCGGATCGAGCGTGAACCGAGTTCGTTGCCAATCGCAACTGCAACCCATCCGTTTGAGTTGATTCAGAATGCGGGTTTCGTACTGGTCCTTCCACGCCCAAATTCGCTCGACGAGTTGTTCGCGGCCCAGGTCATGACGCGATTTATTTTCGAGTTCTTTCAAGCGACGTTCGACGACGGCTTGGGTGGCAATGCCGGCGTGGTCGGTGCCGGGCATCCACAGCGTCTCGAAGCCTTGCATGCGTTTGGTGCGAACGACGATGTCTTGGAGCGTGTTGTTGAGCCCGTGACCGAGGTGCAGCGCGCCGGTAACGTTGGGTGGGGGGATCACGATGCTGAATGGTTTTTTGTTCGGATTGACGCTCGCCTGGTTACAGCCTGCTGCGTCCCATGCTTCAATCAGCTCGGCGGCGGCTTCGGCGTGTTCGAAACGGATCGGAATCGTCATGTGAAAATCGACTATTTTCTGGGAGCAATCGGTTCGGGCAAAACAACGGTAGGCTAGGCAGTTTTCATGAATCTGTCTATCTGTTTATAAGGGAGCATCCAACGACCTTAAGTGCTCACGGGCCCTTGCCATGCTGGTCGAGATCGGCAAATCGGATTAGAAACACGTCTTCCGCGGCGACAACAGCGTCCGCGGGAAGTGGACCTTGGATCGTCACCACTCGCCCGGTTTCTGAATGAGCCTGCTGCTGATCGTCTTGTTGCCGCTGATTGGCGCCGTTCTCCCGGCGCTGATGTTCCGCAGCGGTCGTAACGCCTGCACGATCGCCACGCTCGCCGTTAACCTACTCTCGTTTGGGCTGCTGCTGACTCACGTTCCCGCCGTGCTGCGAGGCGATGTCGCCACAGCCTCCTGGGACTGGTTGCCGCAACTGGGTCTTAACATTCAATTTTTTGTTGACGGACTGGGGCTACTCTTTGCCGCCATGATCCTCGGCATTGGGCTGCTCGTGGTGGTGTACGCGAGGTTCTATCTCGACAAAGACGAACCGATGGGCAACTTCTTCACCTACTTGTTGCTCTTTCAAGGCGCGATGGTGGGCATCGTGCTGTCGGA
>JBBSJZ010000673.1:0-3200 GCA_038256795.1 Pirellulales bacterium
CCGCCCAACCGCTGCGAATCGAGAAGGCAGAACCGAGATTAAATGCCGCGAAAAGCAAAAGAGCGCGAACGAAAACCAGATGCCAGTCGTTTGGCAAAGCGGTTTTCGGCTCCAACGTAGCATTGATGAGGGTGAGGTAAGTAGGCATCCCAGTTAGTTTACTCGTGAAAGCGTCGGCGCGCCCTGTAGCACCGAATTCCGCTTTGGCAGGTTTTGCCGAGTTTCGGTCAGGGACGCATCGGCGCGTAATTTGCTCTCGGTCAACTCTGCAAACGCATCGGACCATGACATTCATTCGAAAGGTAGACCATGAGCCAAGACGCAACCCATGAGAGCAATCCCGAAATCGAAGAGAGTCTCGACGCGCTGGCAAAAATTTGTTGCGATACCCTACGCGGCGATGATGCGGAGCTTGAGCCTCGGAGCAAGCCCCTGCTCAAAACGCTGCTGATGAGCGGTTACGTTCGAAAGACCGGCCGGGATGTGCGTGCCGATATCGAGGCTCGTGTGAAGGCGTCTTGTGCCGAACCGGCAATGCATCGCGGCGCCGCCCTCTCCTCCATCACCGGCCAGATGCAAAAAACGCTTGACGACCTGTTGAGGTGGGAATCCGAGCAGCCGCGGCAGTCGACTCCGCCGAAGGCCGCGAACATCAGTTCCGCAACGGATGCATGAATCGTCTTCACGAATTTAGCGACCCTCTTCGCGGCAAGGGTCGCCGGAGCATGCGGTCGTCACCAAAGTTGATCTTGCCCACGCCCTATGATCCTACGAACGCGACGCCATGTGGCTCGTGCGAAACGACTTTTGGGAGAACGAAGATGAACAACGCTGGCGATACACAAAATTGGCCCGACCTTGCGATCGGCTTGTACGACAAATTGACGGGACGAAATGCGGAGATTAGTTACTCATTTGACGACCTTGAGCTAAGCATCCCCAGTTCAACTTCGCCAGACGCAAGGCATGCGACCTGGAAGATGAACGGCACGGTGCGAATCACGACTCGAAACGCTGCAGAGTCGAATGCCTGATTTGCACGGCATCGAAATCAATGCCGATCTGGAATGCGAAATGGATGGTCGCACCGTCCGTATACGCAGCGATGGAAACCGAAACGTAATTTGTTTTCTACCGGATGCAAAAACGCTGTTCGGTTTGGTTAAAGTCTTTCGAGGAAGAATTCCCATTCGCGCACTGGGTAAGAGTTTATTGCTGATCGGACACACTTTGGAGGTGCATGTTGCCGGCAACTTGATTGCTCGTTTCGGTCGCGATGCGGACGGACGCCTGCTACGGCTACTTGGATTTGGATCGACCGAGTTGAAGCTTCGGAAAATCGTGTCATTGGCTTTGAGTAGATCAACCTAAAGCTAATTTGAGGCGTGTAAAACCTCCGCGTCCGAACAGGACGAATTTATGACACGGAATCTTGAATGATTGCATTCGCTTGCGGCGGGCGCTGGACGCGGATGACAATCGCACGAAGCGAATACGTTTTCGAAAAAGATTGGCTCAACGAACAACAGAAGGCAGCGGACCTTCATGTATTGCGTTCACGCGATAGTGTTACCGCCATCACTGGTGGCGCCGACACCGGAAAAATGACCAGGTCATTTAGATTGATGGAGCGGGATTGCTTGAAAATGAAGCAGGGCTAAACGTCGCACGCGTGCAAGAAGTCCAACGCCAGCAAGGTCGATACAAAAAGAGCCGTGAAGCCGGTGAGCATGGGCAACGACGTCGTCCTAGCCCGGATTGCAGGAGGAAAATTGCGTCAGGCGAGGCTCATCCGTCGGAAGTGTGCGCGGCGTGAATGCTGCGGAATTTACGGCGTATGGATGAAAAAACGTGGACATGCCATCCTTTAAGGGAGATTTCTGAAGTCATCCTTTGAAAGAACGCACATGTCCACCGCCCTGTTGTATCAGTCTTTTGGCATTCGTGGCTACCAGCAGACCCGAATCGAATTTGCCACTGGCGTCACGCGGTTCCATGTCCAACCAAATCCAAAGTCAATCTGCTGTGCTTCCTGTGGCAGCGACAACGTAATCCGACGTGGGGCCAGTGAGCGGGAGTTCAGGGCCTCGCCGATTGGGCTGAAGCGGACCGTCATTGTTGCCACGCTACCGCGAGTGAAATGCCGCGACTGCGGAACCCTTCGACAAATCAAAGTCGGCTTTGCCGAGCCTCGCCGAACCTTCACCAAGGGCTGGGCCAAGTATGCATTGCAGCTCACCCGGAGCATGACGATCAAGGATGTTGCTGACCTTCTGGGCGTCACCTGGGACGTGATCAAGGAAATCAAAAAGGATGACCTCCGGCGACGTTTCGCCAATCCTTCCCTGAAGGACGTTTGCCGAATCGCCATCGACGAGATTTGCATCGGCAAAGGGCATCGGTTCGTGACGTTGGTGATGAACCTGGACAGTGGCGCGATTATCTTCGTGGGCGAAGGCAAATCGGCCCAATCGCTGCTTCCATTCTGGAAGCGACTGGGGCGTCGGCGGTCTGGGATCAAAGCGGTCGCGATGGACATGTCCTCGGCCTACATCTCCGCAGTGAAGGGCAATCTTCCGGACGCCGACATTGTCTTTGACCGCTTTCATGTGGTGAAGTTGATGAATGAGAAACTGACCGCGTTGCGACGGGAACTCTTTCGCGAGGCGACGGCCGAGGGGAAATCGGTGCTCAAAGGGAGTCGCTGGTTGTTGGTGAAAAACCCAGAGAACCTAAGCGAGGATCGCGACGAAGAGGCTCACTTGGCTGCCGCGTTGGAACTCAACGAACCGCTAGCCAAAGGATACTACCTTAAAGAGGAGCTGCGTTTGTTTTGGGAGAACACATTTCGCTGGCCGGCACAGTTGTTCTTGAGATCATGGTGCGATCGAGCAATCGCGACAGGACTCTCGCCGTTGATAACGATGGCCAAAACACTGACGAGATTGGAGGATGGTCTTCTGAACTATTTCGAGCATCAGATTTCATCTGGACCGATGGAGGGCACCAACAACAAGATCAAAACGGTCCAAAGGCAATCCTATGGCATCCGAGATCGCGAATACTTCGAGCTCACCCTCTATTCCCTTCACCAGAAGAAGTACGCTTTAGTCGGATGAGCCGAAAGCGGGACAGAAACTAGACTTCCATCCTTCTTTCGTAGCTTCGCGGTTCCTTCTTTGTAGTCGCTTAAGACGGCA
>JBBSJZ010000674.1:0-3174 GCA_038256795.1 Pirellulales bacterium
CGGCTTCATTTGCCCCCTGTTCGAATCAACCTAGCAATGCATCTTCAAAGACTCTCGATTCCATACATGCCTGCACTTTAGGCGATCGCCAATCAATTCAGGACTGATCTTGCCACGAAAAAGGCCCTCAGAGAAATTGGAGGTTCTCACACCAAACCAACACTCAAAGGGCCAAGGATGGCTAAGCGTAAACGCTCCGGCAGACCGCCACAAGCTCAACACCGAGGCAAAAGCAAACCGTCCCAGCATGACAAACGCCGGCGACTGGCCGGTCGCAATCCCGAGCGACGACGCACCGAGCGGGCCAGCGTGCCCGTGACCGATGGTGTCGCCTGCTGGCGGGCGAAATGAGCCGTCTGCTGCTCCGCTTCCACTACCACTGGACATGCGTGGCTGCGAAGTTGGCAACACCTCGAACCTGATCCACCAGCTCATCCATGTCTTCCCAAAAGCTTACATCGGGTCGGGAGATGACGATCGGGCTAAGTTCAATACGCGGCTTGATGTCTTCGCTTCTGGGATCGTCCAATCGTTTCATCATCGCATGGAGCGACAGGTCAGCCGCGATCTCCGGCTGTTCTGCTCGCTCCAGTGTCAACCGCGCTAGTTGGGCAGCAAGTTCCAGCCGCTTGACTTGATCTTCGCGAAGATACCCACTCGACTTCTTCGCCCAAGCAAGCTGTTCCTCCGCGAGAATAATGTCGTACTTAACCGATCTGCACTTTAGGCGAACGGATATGCCCGCCAGATTGATATTGCTACGAAAAAGGCCCTCGTGGAAAATGGAGGTTCTCACACCAAACCAGTTACCAGAGGGCCAAGGATGGCTAAGCGTAAACGCTCCGGCAGACCGCCGCAACCTCAACATTCTGCCAAGTCCAACCCGTCCCGATACGACAAACGCCAGAGGCTTGCAAACTCTAATCCATTGCGTCGGTCGACGGACGCCGCCGCCGTGCCGTTGGTCGGAAGCCTCGCCGTTCTGACCACCGCGATGAGCCGTTTGCTGGACAAGCGAATCGCTTTTCGTCTGCCGATCGTTATCGCAGGGGTGATGCTTGCCGGTGGTCGCCGGACTGCTGCCAGTTGGTTTCGCTACGCCGGTGTTACGGACGATTGGGATCGTTTTTATGAACTGCTGCAATCGATCGGCAAAGATGCGGCGTCGGTGATGCTGCCGATGCTTCGGTTCCTGATGAAAAAGTTCGATCCGGGTGAAGACGGTTTCTGGACGATGGCTATTGATGATTCGCCAACAAAGCGTTTCGGGCCGTGCGTCGAAGCAGCCAATATTCACCACAACCCGACGCCTGGGCCAGGCGATGGCGAGTGGCTGTACGGCCACAACTGGGTCTGCTTGGCGATGCTGCTGAGCCACCCATGGTTCGGTGTCATCGCCTTGCCGCTGTTGTCGCGTTTGTATGTGCGTAAGGTTGACATCGACAAGCTGAAGGAGCGGTATGACTGGGAATTTCGCACCAAACACGAGCTCGCTTTGGAATTGCTCAGGCACGTGATCCGCTCGCTTCGGGCGATGGGCAGCAAGGCCGGTTTCATCGTCGTCTTTGACGGTGCTTATGCCGCGAGCAAGTTGATCCGGGCGCTGCTTGCCGAAGGAGTGATCGTTGTTACGCGGCTGCGGTGCGATGCGAAGCTGTTTGACCTTCCCGTGACTGAACCAGGCAAGCGTGGTCGGCCTCGCAAGTACGGCAAGAACCGAATCAGCCTGTCCAAGCTCGCTGCCTCGCGAGATGGTTGGGACACAGTTCGTTACAACTGTCGAGGCGTCATGATTGAAGCTCGATACAAGACGTTTCTGGCGACCAGTCACGTCGTTGGCGGCATAGTGCGAGTGGTGATCTTGGAGCATGCCAGCGGCAACTGGGCAGCCTATATCAGTACCAAGGCATCGATGCGTGTCGAGGCGATCTTGAAGGCCGTATCGGAGCGTTGGGCCATTGAGGAGCATTTTCACGACGTCAAGGAAGTCTGGGGCGCTGGGCAACAACAGGTTCGTAGCGTGTGGTCGAGCATCGGCTGTTGGAACCTATGCGGTTGGATGTATGGGCTGGTCGAATTGGAGTGTTGGGACCGTACAGCTGAGCAGTTAGTTGATCGCAGTGACCGCCCTTGGGACAATCCGCTGCGTCGTCCCTCGCATGCGGATCGCCGTCGCCAAATAGCCCGTGAAATGCTGAGAAACGAATTTTTTAGCGATCCACACTCAGCCTCCGATGAAACTAAAATTCGAGAACGGTTTGAACGCCTGCTATCATTGGCGGCATAGCACAAGGCTAAGCCTTGAACAGTTCGCCTAAAGTGCAGAACCGATTGAAGATGAATGTTATGAAGGTCATGATCCGTGTGTTGTCCTGCCTGCTCGACCAGCTTCGCTGCATAGGCAACTTGGTTTTCAAGCCGCAGCAGCGACAACTTCGAGTTCATATTGGGGATTCGCTGATTCGCCGCCTGTGCGGTTTGCAGGTCATGCTCGGCCAGTTCTAACTTTTTGCGAAAATACCGAGCGTCGATATCGGAGACAGCGTTATCTTTTTGCGTTGGCTCCTGGGATGTCGCGATCGAAGTAGCGACCATGGATAACATTCCGACGACTAGCATCGCTACCACCCAAGTCTTCACGCGAGTTGGTTGCGAAGTTTGATTTGATCCACATTTTCGACACATGGTATTGCTCCGGTTTAGTTTAAGGTGATTGATGATGAGGCGAGCGGCATCTATTTCCATACCGTAGCCGATCTCGCCAGAGATTGGATCGTTTTTCAAACGTCTGGCGATTTCGGCTACTTCTGGATCGTTTGTTTTTCATTTCTTACTTTCCCGTCGAAGCGGAGTTGGCGCATCGATCCTCAGCTGAAAATCCTTTCCCTCTCCTCCCTCTGGCCACAGGAAGGTAAAGACGATCTGGGCGTCGGACTGGAGTTGGTCCGATGGCAAATCTCCGAACCAACAACCGATACCCGTATCTCGCGTTTCCAGATCATTCGTCGTCGCCCAATCATCAAAGCTCCAATGGATCGTCGCCGCTCTGTCGGTGATGATGCGGAGCGTTTTGCCTTGAGTTATCTGCTCAGGCTGATGGGCGAACGTCCACATTTCAATCTGGCTGCCTGTTTTGGCTTTGGCGTAGCGCTGATACACCGGCTCGATGCGGTC
>JBBSJZ010000675.1:0-3174 GCA_038256795.1 Pirellulales bacterium
CGAAACGTTATGGCGTGTCGACGAGACCTTTGGACGAACGCAAGAAAACGAGTTCCACCTCGCAAATTTACAATGGGTTGACGGGCTGGGTGATGGATGGCCTCAGTTGGTCGTAACGATCGGCGGCAATGAGAACCGAGACGGCGACCGAGTCTATCTCCTGTCAGCGGGAACCGGAGAAATCACGCATCAGGCAACCGAAGTCTCGCAGGTTGAAGCGGCTGATTTCAACGGCGACGGCGTGAGCGATCTCGCGTTGTTTCGCCAGGGCGACTCGCGAAGATGGGATGCTGGCGGAACGTTGCAGGTCGTTGGCGGCGCTGCACGCGATGCGTGGCGTCGATTGAAGGAAGTCCGAAGAATCGTCGGTGACTTGGACGGCGACGGTGTGAGGGACTCCGTCCAGACGAGAACGCGAGGACCGCTGTTGGCGAGATCATCTGCGACAGGCAAAGTCATTTGGGAGACGGAGGTTGATCTACTGAGCCAAACCTATGACGTTGTTTCACCGACAACTTATGATCCTCAACATGACGTGTTGCCGTCGGTCCATGATCTTGACGGCGATACGGTGCCGGACATCCTGCTGGTCGGTCAAGATGGTTACTTCCGTGGGAAGAAGTCTGGATTGATGGCCGTGTCAGGGCGAACCGGAACGTTGCTTTGGAAGAGTGATTTCGCCGTTCAAAAGCAAAACGATTGTCAGTTGCTTCAGTGTCGGGATCTTGATAACGATGGTGCGGTGGAAGTCATCTTTGCGACCGATGCGGACTACGGTTTGCCTGCAGTCGATTTATTTTCAGGGTCAGGCTACAACCCGACGCGTCTATGGTTGACAGTGATCGACGGCAAAACCGGAAAAACGCGTTGGGCGGAACCATTGTCGCAAGCACCGAATAAAAATGGCACGCAGCAATTGTTCGACCTGAATAGCAATTGGCTAGAAGCCGCTTATGTCGACCTGAATGCGGATGGCGTTTCGGACATCGTGATGCCGCGACAAGCCGGACCGGATTCACAGCTAGTCGCATTGGCGGCAATCAATGGCAGCGATGGTTCCGAGTTCTGGAAGTTTCCATTGCAAAACGCGAACGGCAAGATGCATCAAGCTCTTGGCGATGCCTTGCCCGCGACGGTTGCCGATTTGGATGGTGATGGAAAGCTCGAAGTGATTGCCTTGACTCTCTCGCACAACTCAGCGAAGCATGAAGTTGTTCGACTTGCGGTTTTGGACGGTCAGTCGGGAACACAGAAATGGTCATGGGAAACTCCGGTGAGTCATCGGCATCATGAGGTCGATCGAGATCCCAATCGGATTAAGAATCGATTGCGGGCGATGACGGTTCCGCGTTCCGATGGCACGCGGTGGATCGCGATATTGCCAGCCATCAGTTATTACGAACAGAAGCTGCATGTCCTGGATGCAGCGGGGCGGTTGGTTGGCGAGACATCGATTAAACGGGACATGATTCAAGATCCGGATCGCTTGTGGGTGCTCGACGACAAGTTGGCTTTGCAAACTCAATCAGGAGCGGCCTTGTTGTTTCCCGATCGACTGGATGAACCTGTCTGGACGCAATCGGACGTAAACGGAATCGTCGGTATCCTGCCTAAATCGGCGATGGCTGGACGCATCGTCGTAAGAAGTGGCTTGTCGCTTCGCGGGCTTGATGCTCAATCGGGCGATCCTCGCTGGATCGTCGCGGGGCCGAATCCGAGAATTGGAATCAAACACGAAATGATCCAGTTATTGAACGCACCCAGTACCGAAACGCCGCCACATGTGATGTACCAGTACAACGATCAAGTGCGAGTACGACGTGGCATCGCCTTGGCGGATCAGCCGACTGCATGGGCATCGTTTGCCCGACCAGCAGGCAAACTGCGGCCTGCTCAGTACGACCGTCGTTTGCTGCGACCGTTGCCTTGGTTGCCGCAAGAGTTTGAGATTCCAGAGATTCTGCGAATGGTGCTGTGGTCGGCGTTCTTAGGCGTTTCGCTGATCATGATTCCTGGAAGCTGTCTGGCGTGGATGGTTCGTCGTCGGCAGTTCGGCTTGAAAACACTGCTGTTGCTACCGATCATCGCTGCCATCGTGATGTTGGCGATTGGGTTGCAACCAATCGGTGGCACACGTTATGGCTTAAATGCCAAGGTCCCGATGGCCTTGGCAACCGTTCCTGTGTTCGTAGTGCTGGCCTTATTCTGGAATTGGATTCGCAATCGACGCATTCGCCGTGGGCTACTATGGATCACTGCGGTGATCCTGATCGGTGGAATCGCGATTGGCGTGAATCTACTTATGCTGGAACCGGGTCGAAGTGGTGATTTACAACCCGGCGAGCGTTATGATTGGTCGGGGTGGTATTGGATGTATCCAGGCGTAGCGTACATGATGTGCTGGGCGACCTTGGTCTGGATCATCGGTGCTTGGTGCGTCAAAAGAGTTTGGCGGAGAGTTCGCAAGGCGACAAAGTCGCACACCGTAGTGGATCTTGCGAAAGGTCCGTAGCGTAGGGGATCTTTCACAAAATCCACTCTCAACGAAAATGCCTGAATCTGACAATAACCAAAACGAGCAATTCGTCCGCTATGAACCGTGGCTACGGCTGATCGCGCGTCTTGAGATCGACAGTCGTTTTCAAGGCAAGTTTTCTGCGTCCGACGCAGTTCAACAAACGATGGTCGAGGCTTGGCAGAATTGGGACAAGTTTCGTGGCGAAGGCGAATTCCAACGCCGCGCATGGCTCAGACAAATCCTGGCGTTTCAGCTTGCCAAACTGGCGCGACTTTACGCAGGCACGCAGAAACGCGATGTTTCGCAAGAGTTTTCCATCGACGCTTCATTGGCACAGTCTTCCATGCGGTTGGCGAACCTACTCCCCGCAAACCAATCCACGCCCAGTGAAGCGGCAATGGCGAATGAACAAAGTTTGCAACTCGCCGCTGCCCTTGAGCAATTGCCTGAAGATTACCACCGAGTCATCATGCTGCGAAACCTCGAAGATCTTTCGCACGAACAGGTGGCCTGTCGCATGAATCGCAGCGTCGGTGCAGTGAAGATGCTCTGGATGCGTGCGCTTGCGGCACTGCGTGACAACCTGAATTCAAAATCATGATGATGTGAGAGAACATTCCAGCGAGCCACGCGATGACACGATTTAAACTCAATAA
>JBBSJZ010000676.1:0-3156 GCA_038256795.1 Pirellulales bacterium
ACTTGCAGCAGTTGAAAGAACACCCCGTAGCGATGCCGATTTTGTCACAGCACGAGCGAATCATTTGGTCCTTCGGCAATCGCGATGGCAAGATCTACGAGCAAGCGGATTTGGTTGCCAGATCGCCAGAAGTCGCGAAACTCACTAAGAAAGTCCTCGACGGGATCGTGGCGTATGAAACACTTTGGTCCGAAGGCAGCAAGCCAATGGCTGCCGTCATGAAAGGTGTCCACGTGACGCAAGACGGCAAGAAGTCGGGGTTCCATTGGCAGGGCGACAGCGAAACCGTGATCGCGGCGCTCGACGACGCGTTCGATCGCTTGGCCACTTGGAAGCCCATGCTGATGTCTCACAAGTCAAAGCACGCGACGAAAAAACGCTGATTCGACCACCCTGGATTCAGTCCGGTCGATATCCGATCGGATTGTCAAATATGTTTCCACGGCATCGGCGGTTTCACTGACAGGTGCGTCTTGAAATTTTTGCGGGCATTCCGCACAACCAGGGTCATCCACCGTGTGGACTTCGACGTATAGAACGCCCTGATGGTTGAGTCCGGCCAGCATCCGTCCCCAAACTTTTTGTGCGTCTGATTCTGGCAAATGATCGAGAACTGTCGTGGCGACGATTAGATCGATTCCCGCGATTGGAAATTCGATGTCTCGAACATCGGTTTGATGCGTTTCGATATTTTCCGCGAATCCGCTTTCATCGGCTTGTTGTTCGATTCGCGTCAGACCAGTCGCTGACAAATCAAAGCAATGAACACGGTATCCCGCCGCAGCCATTGCCATCGAGTCCCGTCCTGCGCCTGCTCCGAGATCAAATGCGATGCCTTGATGGCCGGTTTGATTTAGAAACGCCGCTAACGGAGAGGAAGGGAGATTGCCATACGCCGGTTCGGTCCGACTGTACGCCGCGTCGAATAATTGTTGATCGTTCATATTTGTTTTTCCGAGTCCGACTAGCCCCGTCTTGCAGATTCGTTCGCCAACTCTTTAATACAACGGTGCAAATGATGCGCCAACGTTTCCGTCCTTCAAGCTTGGCCATTACTTCGCCGACGGTCAGTTTCGTTGCCGGCGATACTTCAACCCAGGGCCACATCTAGAATCATCATCACCGTGAAGCCCAGCATAAGAAGTAAAGTTGCCAAGTCATCGTTGCCTTCTTGTTGCGTTTCGGGAATCAGCTCTTCCACGACAACGTAGACCATCGCTCCGGCGGCGAAACTGAGTGCGAACGGCAGCACCGGAGCGGCGTAGACCACAATTGCGGCACCGATCACTGCGGCTATGGGTTCGACGATCGCGGACGCTTGGCCGATCATCCACGCTTTCGTCCGGCTCATGCCTTCGCCCCGCAATGGTACGGCAACGGCGATGCCTTCGGGAACGTTTTGCAAACCGATTCCGATTGCCAGCGCGGTGGCACCACTCAGCGTTGCCGTTTCCAAACCGCTGGCGGCGCTACCGAATGCCACGCCGACGGCCAATCCTTCAGGAATGTTGTGCAGCGTGATTGCAGAAATCAGTAGTACGCTTCGTTCCCAAGCCGTCTTGGGGCCTTCAGCGGACTCGGTCGGCAGTCCACGATGCAGGTGAGGCAGACAACGATCAAGCCCGTACAAGAACGCTCCACCGACGAGGAACCCAACCGATGCCGGTAGCCAACTCGGCCAGCCTTGCTCCGTCGCGACTTCGATCGACGGTGCGAGCAGACTCCAGTAGCTGGCGGCTAGCATCACGCCACCGGCAAAGCCCAACATCGCATCGAAAAACTTGCGATGGACGTTAACCAATCCGAACACTATTGCCGCACCGAGAGCGGTCAGTGCCCAAGTGAACCCACCCGCAATGAGTGCCTGCCAAACCGGATCGAGTTGTTTGAGCGAATCAATCATGACGCAATTGAATAGCATACGGCGCGCCAGTTGCACGAAGTCGTGGTCGGTCTTGTGACAAACCTATGCCACCAAGAATGCGAATCTTCACGAGCAACCGGACCATTCGTTCGTGCCGATTCGTGATATTTGTGGCGCAACTCCTATATGGCGGCGAATAAAACGTGTTTGATTTCAGTAGCCTTTCCTTGCCGATCAACGGAGTCGTCTTTACTGTCGGCGCGGTACTGGTCTGGCTTGCCGGAACGAAACTTAGCAAGTACGTCGATCTGTTCGCCGACCGGACAGGTTTGGGCAAAGCGTTTGCCGGTGCGTTGCTGTTGGGTGGTGCGACCAGTTTGCCAGAGCTTGCCACAACGCTGACAGCTTCGTACTCGGGCGCGGCCGAGATGGCAGGAACAAATTTGTTGGGTGGTGTTGTGATGCAAGTGGCAGTGCTAGCCCTCATTGACGCGTTCGTTTTACGAGGCCGACCACTCACGCTTTTTTCGCCGAAATCGTCGTTGCTGATGATGGGCGTGATGCTGATTGCGCTGGTTGCACTTGCCTCGGCAGCCATAAATAGCGGAGAACTGTTTTCGATTGCAGGTATCGGTGCTTGGCCGGTCGGCCTGTTCGCCGCGTATGTGTTTTCACTGTGGGTGATTTACCGATATGAAGGCGATCCACGTTGGGAACCACGAGGCGAGATCGCCCAGCCCCCCGAGTCCGCTCGCGACTTGAAGGACGCTCATCAAGCCGCCTATCGCGAAGTCTCCACGCGAAAGATCATCGGCTACTTTTTCATTGCATGCACGATGGTACTGATTGGCGGGTTCGTTGTTGCTAGAACGGGCGAAGTGATCGCAAATCAATCAGGACTTGGGCAAGGACTCATCGGTGCGACGTTGGTTGCTCTGGCGACCAGCCTTCCAGAAGTCAGCACGACTTATTCGGCGGTGCGTTTCGGTGCGTACAGTATGGCGGCTGCCAACATTCTGGGGACTAATAGCCTAGAGATTGCCCTGTTTCTTCCAGCGGAACTCGCTTACCGCGAAGGACCGATCTTCGACGCAATCGGACCGTCGGCGGCGTTCCTCGGCTCGATGGGCATTGTGGTGACGAGTCTCTATCTGTGGGGCATTCTGGAACGACGTGACAAGACGGTATTCGGGATGGGCTTGGATTCGTTGGCGGTGTTGGTTGTCTACATCGGGGGTTTGGCGATCTATTGGTCGCTGTAGATAACCGCGCATTACCGTCTTCCATGAACT
>JBBSJZ010000677.1:0-3154 GCA_038256795.1 Pirellulales bacterium
CCTATCGATCAATCGCTACAAGGAGATCGAATACGAGGAAGTCGTGTATGAACCGCCGACGGTGATCCTCGACCAACTTGAATCGCTCGAAAAGGAGATTGCAGGCGATCTGAAGAAGCTGAGGAAGATGCTGAAATGAATAGTCCATTTAGCAGTAGGGCGGTTCCGTCACCTGTGCCAACCGGGGCTAACGCCCATCGGCTAATAGCTGCGCCCCATCCCGACATCAGCCGACGGGCGTTAACCCACGTTCAAATTAGCCGTAGGGCGTTAGCCCCGGTTCCGTGCGGAGGTGCGGTATGAATTGGCCATTGGTTCCTATTCAGAACTTTTGCAAAACGCAAACGGGTGGAACTCCGAAGCGATCCGAGGGCTCTCGCTTTTATGGCGGAAACATTCCATGGGTCAAATCGGGCGAACTTCGCGAGCTTGTCATCGAAGCTACGGAGGAAACAATCACGCAGGCTGCCATTGACGAATCAGCAGCAAAATGGGTTCCGAAAGGATCTCTTCTGGTGGCACTCTACGGCGCGACTGTTGGGCGAATTGCGGAACTTGGTATTGATGCGACAACGAACCAAGCTGTTTGCGGGATCGTTCCTGACTCTGATCGCGTTGACCGGCGGTTTCTGTTTTATGCCTTACGGACAAAGGTGCCCGAGTGGTTGAACAAGCGCGTTGGCGGTGGTCAGCCGAACATCAGCAATGGCATCATCAAGGAGACGCTAATCCCTCTTCCACCGCTCGCCGAGCAGCGTCGGATTGCGGAGATTTTGGACGCGGCGGACGCGATTCGGCGGAAGCGTCAGCAGGCCATCGCCCTGACCGAACAATTCCTCCGCTCTACCTTCCTCGACATGTTCGGCGATCCCGTCACCAATCCAAAGGGTTGGCCCCGAGTGCCGCTGGGTGAGATTTCGGATGTTCAAGGAGGCCTTCAAGTAACAACCAAGCGATCAGATTGTCCAGTCGTTGCGCCCTACTTGCGAGTTGCAAATGTGTTTCGCGATCGTCTTGATCTTTCTGAAATCAAAACGATCTGACTCACCGAAGCGGAACGGGAACGGGTTCGACATCGTGAGGGTGATGTCTTAGTCGATGAAGGACACGGAAATCGAAATGAGATCGGACGTTCATCAGTTTGGGATGGTTCAATCGACCGTTGTGTTCACCAAAACCACCTCATTCGTGTTCGTGTCCGTGAAAACGATGCTTATCCAAGATACGTCAGCACCTTCATTAACTCAGCTGGCGGCAAACGGCAACTATTGCGAAATAGCAACACAACATCTGGGCTGAACACGATTAGCACTTCAACAGTCAGACAGACGGAAATACTGGTGTCCCCAAAAGCTGAGCAAGAAAAGTACCTCAATACGCTTGCCCAAGTCATCGAAATGCGACGAAAAACCCATCTTGATGCAAGCGTTTCCAACAACCTCTTCAACTCCCTCGTCCAGCGTGCTTTCCGAGGTGAACTATGACCACCAGCTACTGAGGGTGATCGCTAGGTAGCTTGCTCGGGTCTCGAAGAATCGCTTCGGGACGACTCGCCAACTCGGCTAGTTGCATCATCTTTTCGCGGCACAACTTCCGGGCACCTTTCGCGTCTCGAAAAGCCGGGGCAGAGAGTTCGGGAATGACGACGTGGCCCTTTACGTTGTCATCTTTGTCGCGCTGGGTGGTCAGTCCAATCGTGAGCAACTCGCCAACATTCACTTGGACGAAACCCGCCTCGGACTGTTTCACCGGATCGGCGATGAAGTCCAAAATCGGTTGAACGCTGCCGAGGCACGACAAGCGATAGAGACTGATGCCTTCTTCGTCGGGCTGTGATCCACCCGTCCTTGGCTCAAAAGCACCTGGAGAAACGTACGGCGTTTTGTGGTCTCGGAAACGGTCGTAGCGAACTCGCCGAACTAGCCATTCGTCATCTGAGATCGGTTCGGATTCATCCTTGAGCGACACGACCAGACCACCAGCACATTTACTTCGCGATCGTATACGTTTGCAAAACTTCGCCGCCCACATAAAGCTCCGCATCCGTTTCTGACAACACCTCCAAGGTGGTGATCGGAAAAGGCTCGCTTTCGCTGGCTGATGTCTCAAACGTGATCGTGCCGTTGCACGTCATTGCCACCGCATCGGGCGCTGGATGCAAAGCGTTTCGCTGAGTCAATGCGATTCGGATGGCCGACTCAATTACGCTCGCACTCGCCGCAGCACCGTCCATGCCATCCCAATCGTCTTCATAGTCGAAGAACGACAGGAGCGTTTTCAGAATCTCATCCCAGCGAGGGTCAATCAGCTCGTGATCTTCAAACGCCACGGCGGGAGGCTGGTCCGCGCTCGGTTGGTCGGAGTCTGAGAAAGCGGTGGTTCCATTCTTTCGATCGTCAAGTGTTGTGCTCATTCGCTTTTCTCTCGCCAGGTCTTTCGCAAGTCGTCATCGACCAGAGCCAAAAACTGATTGACGGAAGTGCGATGACCTAAGTCTAGCCCATCGCGGTAGGTCGGTGTTTTGTCTGAGTGAAGTGGGCCGCGCGACGTTAGTGTCAGCATCAAAGCTTCGTCGCGTGGGTCAGGACCACGAGCGACTGAGGTATTGACGTGCAATCGTCCAAGCTTTGGCGTGATCTCAAACGCCCATTGAAGTGCTCGCCCGTCCATCTTCAAGCCATCCGTCGTTGCCGGCTCTTCATTTGGGAAAAGACCTGGCAAAATTTTGCCCCAGTCTGATGGTGATTCCCAGAGCTCTCCACGTGGGAATCGGTCAACGTATGTGACTTCCCATTGGTTGATGTTAGGCGGAGCGATTCCCACATCATCGCAAAATTGATGCAGTTGGCCGACCGCTTCTTCAAACTCAACGATAAGTGCTTTGTAGCTTGGATAGGACGACTTCGCTTTGACGCTGCGCCAGTTCAGATGCAAACGCGTTGGCTGAAATTGAATCAAGCGGTCACGCTCTTCGTTCGCACTGATGAGCGTTAGCCTTGGCAGCGGCGGCGTCGATTCGATTTGCAGCTTCAACTCGCCAGCGATTGGCTTGCGGTCAAACCGCTCGAACGTCTCTTGAATCGGCGGCTGATCTCTCGGGCCTTTCCAGTGGTCACGATCGATCGCGTCCCAGAATTGCCCGTAGTGCGCGGAA
>JBBSJZ010000678.1:0-3154 GCA_038256795.1 Pirellulales bacterium
CGCACCTTGGATCGCGCCGAGCAATTTGCTGGCGATCGAGCCCAATTGCTCGCCGGGTGCATAGATCACACCCACATGTCCGGTCGCCGGATTCTCCGTCGCCAAAACGAATTCAAAGTTGCGCGTCCGTCCATCCACGATGAGCGTGACCAAATCGCGGCTGGCGGGGATCGCCACCACGGTGGCCCGTGGATTGTTCGGCAGCGACGTGTCGACCGTTACGGCAGGGGTTGATGAGATGACGCTCGCCGAGACGGGCAAGTCGTCCGTGTTCGGCGAGACGTAAGCGTCGTTCTCCCCGTCCACGTACTGTCCGAGTCGCAGCGTCGAGCCGCCAACGAGCGCGTGACGCGCACCATCGGTCGCTAGTGAAGTGCCATACGTGTTCGGTGCATCGCCAAAGTCGAAACGGACTTCGGGCATAATGATCGTGAAACGTGTTTCGTTGTCGTCACGATTCGAGGCGACGGGGTTACCGGCCAAGTCCGAGATCGCCGGAATGTTTGCACCGACGTTGGTGACCGTGCCCGCCGGATCGGTGAGCGTGACGCCAGAAGCGCCCGTGAACAGCAGCGTGCCACCGCCGGGCGAGAACGAATCGACGACGAGCGGCGATGATTGAATCGCATTGACGAGGGACGCCGCCGACGACTGGGGCGAGAAACTTGAGGTCGGAATGAACGAGACGGGAATCGCGCCGCCGGAGACACCGCGAACGGTGAGCGGAGTCGCTCCCAATACGACACTCGCGAGCACTTGCGGTGGACGCGGCGCGGCGATAATCGAGTTTTGCTCGTTGAGCGAGACGACGTTGGCGATGGACGTCGGCGTGAGCGACACGATGCCCGCATCAATCGTCGCCGCGATCTTGCTCGCGATCGTGTTTTCACCGTCGCCAGCACCGAGCACGATCAAACGATTCGGTGAAGCCGGCAGCGGCGTCGCACTCGTGAACTGGAACGTTTCCGACTCACTGCCGTTGCGGACGACGAAGGTTTGACCTTCCAAGGCCGCTGCGGTCGTACCGGCGGGTACCGTGATGGTGAGCTTGCCGGTGACGCCGGCGCGGCCGACGATTCGCAGATCATTGTCGGTGCCAATGACCGTGAGCGTGTCCGTGGGCTTGCCACCGAGCAGCACCCGACCATTGTCGATGCTGCGCGCAGAAACCAAACCGAGCGACGATCCGGCGACTGCGTTGCCGATGTTCGTGGCGATTTCGTCCACGGTCATCGTGCGAGCGAAGGGAATCGCGATCGCGGCGGAGCTGGAGGGCGAACCGCCAACGTTCGTGAACTCGAACAATTGAGTGCCGCCTCCGGCGACGCCGTATCGGAACTGATCACCCGCCGCAACGCCTGCGGCGACGCCAAAGAATTCGAGTCCGGTCACGGTTCCCGTGATGGTATGACCCGGTGCCGATCCGATTTGCAATTCTTCAGTCCCGATCGGGCTGGCGTCGATTCCGAGTTGAATTCGGACGCTATTGATCGCCGTCACGAGTGCATCGCGGACCGCTTGAATTGTCGGTGCTACAGCGATGCCGCCGACACCGTTCGGGTTACCGAGATTGACGGCCACGTTGCCGGCTCGTACGGTCCCGTCGCGATTGATCTCAAACGTCCGCGTTGCGGTGACGATTCCGGCGGCGTCCGCCAGCGCGATCGTAAATTCTTGGCCATCGATGAACGTGGTGTTCGGTCCGGTGACACGAATGCCGAGCGTTTGCGGGACTTGCAATACATAACCGCTGTCGTACTCGAACACATTAACGCGGCCGGCCGAGTCGGTGATCGCGTAGCGGCTGCCGTCGACGATGTCACCACCGGCGGGCAGATCCAAACCGACGCGATTCTGGTTATTGAGCGTGATGTCATAGACGGCATCGGTGCGCCACAAACCGCCCAGCGGCGTGAGTCGAGCGAGCCGGCTGTTGTCGCTATAGCCGAATGTGTAATCAACACCGGGCAACAATCGCACACCGTTCTCGGTGAGGATGACGCTTTCCTCGGTGATCGTGCGCGGATCAGGACCGGATCCCGACGGATCGAACAATTGAATTTCAAAGAAGCGAACGCTACCGCCGGTCAAGCGGACGAACGAACGCGATGGATCGATGTCGCCACCACTCACGCTAACGCCACCGGGAACGAAGTCCAGCGGCGACGCCAAGTCAGCGATCGGACGCACGAAGTCCGCGCGGTCGATCGCCCCACGATCAATGAACACGTTCGATCCGACACCACTCGGCGTCGTCACGGTCGGGTCGTCGAAGCGGGGGATACCATAAGCATCGAACACCGGCGCTTGGATCGGTGATGACGAAATCCCTACCGGTTGCTTGACCGTGTTCACAAAGTTGGTGCGATCGCCGAGCGCCGAGAACGAGCTGTCGATGACCAATGATCCCATTGCGGGGATGTAAATGTTGTTGGGTGCGTCTTGGAACAAGGGTTGTCCGGCACCGATCACGATGCTGCTCGCCGCGATCGGGCGATTCGATGCCACGCCGCTCTGGAAGGCGTTGCCGCCCTCGACCGTCGATGTGCTCGAGCCATCAATGAACAAGCCCGTCGCGAAACCCGCGACGATGTTATTGAGTACCGTCGGTGAAGCGGCGGCGGTCACATTGATGCCAATGCCGCTGCCGGATCCGACGACGGTATTGTTGACGATACGGCCAAACGGAACGGGCGCCGCCGCGGCGCCCGCGGGTGTGACTTCGCCCGAGAACACAATCCCGGTGCCACTGCTGGCGATGACGACGTTATTGCTAATCACGGTGCCCGGTAGCAAGCGATCCGTGTTGGGGTTCCGCAACGTCGCGGCAGCCCCAGGACGGCGATCGATGGGCGTCGCGTTGGCGCCCACATTCAGCGGATCGAACGTGGCTCGAATCCCCGTGGTCGAGAAGTCTCGAATGAAGTTCGATTCAATCAGGTACTGGCCCTGCGGGCGGAACACGTTGGTGTCGCCGTGATCCATGTGATAGTCGACCATCAAGAAATCGCGAGCCACCGCACCGCGGGGACGAACCGTCAATTGATATTCGCCAAAACCGCTCTGGGCCAGGAACCCAGAATTCTGCAGCGCGCCGATGGCAATGTGGTCGCTTACCGTGAAAATAGCGTCGGGCCGCTCGGCCCCGTCGAGC
>JBBSJZ010000679.1:0-3144 GCA_038256795.1 Pirellulales bacterium
AATTGGTGGCGATGGATGACGCACAAATCAAGTACGCGACGGTCCAAAACTGGTATCCGGGCGACTCCGAGGGCAAGGGCGGCATCTACAACTTCGTCACCAAACGCGGAGCTTGCCGAGGCACCAATTCGAAGATCTCGTGGACGCAGGTCGAAACCGGTTCGGCGATCACTTGGAAGTATCCCAGCGTGATCTTGCAGGGCGATAATTCAGTCGGCGAGTTTTACTCCGTCGCCGTTACCGCCAATCATCAGCAAGCCGACACGGGCACGAAGATGATTCACATCGGCAAGAACACCAAAAGCACGATTATCTCCAAGGGCATCTCCGCGGGTGTCGGCCAGAATAGTTATCGGGGCGAAGTGAAGATGATGAAGGGTGCGACCGACGCACGAAATTTCTCGCAGTGCGATTCGCTGTTGATTGGCGATCGTTGCGGTGCCCACACGTTCCCGTACATTGAAGTTCGCAACACGACCGCTAAAGTTGAACACGAAGCGTCGACATCCAAGGTCGGCGAGGACCAAATTTACTACCTGCGTCAACGCGGGCTCTCGACCGAGGACGCAGTCAACATGATCGTTAACGGATTCTGCAAAGAGGTCTACGACGTGTTGCCGATGGAGTTCGCCGTCGAAGCCAGAAAACTGTTGAGTGTCAGCCTGGAAGGCAGCGTTGGTTGAACGCGTTTACCCAAGCGCATCCCACGAAGACACCAACATTCATCACCTAAAGTTTTACCATGCTTGAAATTAAAAACCTCCACGCCCGCTATAACGAAACTGAAATCCTGAAAGGGATCAACCTTCATATTCATTCCGGAGAGGTGCATGCGATCATGGGGCCTAATGGTTCCGGAAAAAGCACGCTAGCGCACGTCATTGCCGGCCACGAAGATTATGAAGTGACCGAAGGCGAGATCCTCTACAACGGCAAGAACTTGCTCGACTTGGAAATCGAAGAGCGGGCGGCCGAAGGCGTCTTCATGGCGTACCAGTATCCCGTCGAAATCGCCGGCGTGAGCAACAAGTATTTCCTCAAGGCCGCGATGAATTCGATCCGCAAGTATCACGGGGAAGCGGTTCTGGGACGTGGCGAATTTGTCGCCAAGCTGAAAGAGAACCTGGAAAAGCTGGGCATGGACAAGAGCATGATGGACCGATCGGTCAATGAAGGTTTTTCAGGCGGCGAGAAAAAACGAAACGAAATCTTGCAGATGGCGATGTTGCAGCCGAAGCTGGCCGTGCTCGACGAAACCGATTCGGGTTTGGACATCGATGCCCTGAAAATCGTTGCCGACGGCGTCAACGCGCTGCGAAGTCCCGAGCGATCCACAATCGTGGTGACGCACTACCAGCGACTGCTCGACTACATCGTACCGGACCAGGTTCATGTGCTGGCCGGCGGCAAGATCGTCCGCTCTGGTGACAAGTCGCTCGCGTTGGAATTGGAAGCGAACGGCTACGCGTTCCTGAAGGAGTTGGCGGCGTCATGACCACTGCTACTGAAATCGAAACCTATCAAGAACAGCACGACGCGTTTCAACGTTCTGATGCATCCGCGCCGTCATGGATCACCCAACTCCGCCAACAGGGATGGGAGAGTTTCCAGCGTCTTGGCGTTCCCAATCGGCGAATCGAAGATTGGCGATTCACCAACGTGGCTGATCTGGCCAACCGGCCTTACCAACGACCGGCCGAAGCGTCGTCGAGCCCCGCTTTCCAAGCCGAGATCGAAGGCCTGGTTCAGCGCGCCAGCCTGGGCGGCGACGTGTACCGGATGGTATTCGTCAATGGCCGCTTTGAGAGCCAATGGTCCGACACCGAGGGCTTACCGCCGGGGTTGGTCCTTGAGAATCTCGCCAATACAATCGCCCACTCGCCGGAGAGCGTGCGCGATATCCTGTGCAATCGCTTGAACCTTGACGAATCCCCCTTCGCGGCACTCAATACCGCGTTCGTTGATGAGGGTGCCAACATCACCGTCGCGGATTCAGTGAAGCTGGACCGACCGATTCACTTGGTATTTCTCACGGTTGGCGAAGCTCAAATAGTGACGCACCCTCGGAACCTGATTCGCGTTGGCAAGCAAAGCCAAGTGCAAGTCATCGAGAGTTACTTCGGATCGGGCGATGCGTACTTCACCAACGCGATCACTCAAGTCGACGTGGGGGATGGTGCTCGGCTCGATTACCACAAGCTGCAGCACGAGCAACTCGGATCGCTGCACTTGGCGGCCACGCACGTGACCCAGCAATCAGAAAGCGATTTTCGAGCGCACTACTTCTCGTTCGGTGCTTCCTTGGCTCGCAACGAAATCAATTGCCTGCTTGATGGCGAGCACATTGAAACGACGCTCAATGGTCTTTACATGCCGACGGGCAAGCAAGTGATGGATTGTCGCACGCGGATCGATCATGCCAAGCCAAACTGCAACAGCCACGAGCTCTACAAAGGCATTTTGGACGACGAATCCAGAGGCGTCTTCAACGGCAAAATCTTTGTCCACCAAGACGCACAGAAGACGGATGCGAAACAAAGTAACCAGGCGCTTTTGTTGTCCGACGACGCCGTGGTGAATACAAAACCGCAGCTTGAGATTTATGCGGACGATGTCCGTTGCACGCACGGCGCGACGATCGGCGAACTGGACGCCAAGGCGCTCTACTACTTGCGTTCACGCGGCGTCCCCGCGGACCTCGCTCGCAAGATGTTGATCTTTGCCTTCGCCAACGACATCGTGTTGGCGGTGGAAGTCCCTACCGTCCGCGAACACCTCGAAACCATCTTGCTCGCCTCGCACGGGCTGCCGGACGTTTCTGCGTAGAATCCTGTCAGTGCTTCGCAGGATGCTTGAGTGTCGGCAGTGCCGTCTTGATTGCGATGGTGAAGATCATCAGACCGAATGCCCAAATGCCGACCGTGACTTTCCACTCGAGTTGGCTGGGCACGTACTCGACGATTTCGTGCAGAGTGCTGGGGATGAATCCGGGAACGATCAAACCCATGCCCTTTTCAATCCACGCGCCGACGAATGCCATGCAGCAGGCCGTGACCAGTAGCGGTCGCCAGCGAAAACTGAGCAGCCCCGGCCATAGAAAGAGGGTTGCGGCAGTCAGGTTCAACGCGATTGCGGTCCAGGTCC
>JBBSJZ010000680.1:0-3143 GCA_038256795.1 Pirellulales bacterium
CATTACGATCGACAGCCGAGGAATCATTCAAACCGTAAATGGCGCCACAGAGAGAATTTTTGGATATCAATCTACAGAAATGATAGGGAAGAACGTCAAGATGTTGATGCCCATGCCGCATCGTCAGGCGCACGACGGCTACTTGCAACGCTATATGAAGACTGGCGAGAAACGCATTCTTGACAACGCACGTGAGTTGGTTGCTTGTCGTAAGGACGCATCTGAGTTCCCTATTGAATTGTCAGTCACAGAAGTCGATCATTCGAAGATCTTTATTGGTATTGTTCATGACATCTCGGAAAGAAAGCGACTTCAACGACACATTTTGGAAATTGGAACCGAGGAGCAACGTCGCATTGGCTTGGAATTGCATGACGGCACGGGGCAGGAACTTACCGGGCTAGCACTCCATGCCGGAACACTTCTTGAACTCTTTGATGCGATTCCAAAGAAAAGTGTTGACGGAATTACTGGAGGCTTTGTACATGAGGCACGACTAGCCAAGATGCGTGAGTTCGCCGCGAAGCTTTTTCGAGGACTCAATGAAGCGAATCGCAATGTTCAACAACTCGCCCACGGAATCATGCCGGTACAAATCGAACCTCACGGCCTGCAAGCAGCGCTAGAGGAACTGACGGCCTCGATCGCCAATCGACGCCAATTGACTTGTCGATTCGTTTGCTCAGCTTCAGTTGTCGTTTCGAATGTAACCCTTGCGACGCATCTTTACCGAATTGCTCAAGAAGCTCTGAACAATGCGCTGCGGCATAGTCAGGCGGAGGAGATCATCGTCTCGCTCGAAAATCACGGTGACCACGTTGTCTTGGAAGTTAAGGACAATGGGTGCGGGATAAACCATGCGCTGAAACTCACCGCAAAATCGGCGGAAAGGAGAGGCATGGGATTGGGCACGATGCAGTATCGTTGCGGAATGATTGGCGGTTCATTCCATCTCGCACAATTAGAATCGGGCGGGACTGCCGTGAAGTGCATCGTCCCAGTATCCGGAAGACATTTCGATGAATAGCGAACTCCAAAGCAAGACGAAGATTCTCGTTGTCGACGATCACCCGATGGTCCGCGAGGGGTTAGCGATGCGCATCGAGTTGCAATCGGATCTCGAGGTTTGTGGTGAGGCCTCCACCCAGGATGAGGCGCTATCGCTCGTCAAGGAAACAAAACCAGACTTGATCCTGGTGGATATCTTTCTGGCTAGCGGGAACGGACTCGAACTTATCAAGCAAGTGAAGTCACTATTCCCTTCGATGAAGATGCTCGTGATCTCAGCTTTCAAAGATTCGCTCTACGCCGAACGGGCTCTCCGAGCCGGTGCGCTTGGGTATCTGAACAAACAACAATCGAGCGAAAAGGTGATCGAAGCCATTCGGACTGTGCTGCAAGGCGAAAGATTCGTCAACCCAGAGATTGGCCGTCGACTCATCAACCAAGCGTTGGGTGGAACGGTCGTGACGAACTCACTTGTAGAACAGCTCACCGACCGAGAATTAGAGGTTTTTCGCTTGATAGGAGAGGGCACAACGACCGGTGCCATCGCTGAGCAACTCTTTCTAAGTGTGCACACTGTCGACCGTCATCGCGAGAACATTAAGCGCAAGCTCGGTTTAAGCAATGCAAACGAACTAACCTGCGCGGCTGCGCAATGGTTGGTCGAAAATGGCTAAGCAGTTTAGATGCGATCGCCATTGAACACCCTGTTGCACCAGGGATGCAGCGAGCGATCGCCACATCGCCACAAGTGCGGCCGCTTGGCTCATAGCGATGAGCGATTGTGTTATGTACAAGTTTGCTTTTCAGTTGTTTGGCTGCCCAACGAAAAACGCTCCGCCGAAGCGGACAGATTGCCAGCAATGGCGCAGCCGACTGTTACGCAAGTTTTCCGTAACGCGGCGCACCTTTGCTAGCAGGTGCCGGGATAGTTATTGCCTTGTCCGTAGTAACGGTCTTGGCTATGGAGTAGGCCTTCACTGGTGGCACTCGAGTTACCACTGTAGCTGGTGAGCCCCGTGCCGGCATTGTACGATTGCTGAGCCGTGTAAGAGCTTTCGTACGATTTGGAGTGATCGACGTCCTCATCCCAACAGTGATCCTCGGGCGAATCGTCGCCGCTATAAAAATAATACTCAGGGGCAACCAAACGGGTCAGAGGGGCAACCAAACTGTAAGGCCTCTTTGTTTGGCGTACATGCATCATCAAAGAGGCCTAGTATCTAGCAAAGACAGCCATGATCACATCCTTTGACTACGATGTCTAGTGGAAACAAAGGCTTCCCATCGTCTTGCAGATCGAATAGACCTTGGTACTTGAGACCGTGGGTCAGCTGGATCGTAAGACGTTTTTTTCAAACCCGAACCGTCGCATGAGCTGCCTCGCGCAAGCTCGAATTTACTAGGCTGGGATTTTATGAAAGCTGTTACTACCAACGATAAGATCTGTGTTGGCGTCGATGTTTCCAAAGCTACGCTCGATGTCTATCGACCCGATACCAAAGAGGTGTTCAAAATTGAAAACTCGGATGAGGCTCTCGCTTTGCTTTGTTCGCAATTGGAGAAAAAGAAACGCACGGTGCTGGTCGTCAGGGAGGGAACTGGTGGGTATGAATACCTGCTGTTGAAGCATCTTGCAAGCCACAAGCTTGATGCAGCAGTCATCAATCCAAGACGCATCCGTGACTTTGCGAAAGGGATTGGTTTGGACGCAAAGACCGACCCGATCGATGCCAAAGTCATCTCGAAGTATGCCGAGGTAGTTGTGCCCAAGCCGATGTCGACTCGGCTATCCCTTGCAAGGTTGTGTCCCCACAGAGCCTTACTCCGTTTCGCCGCGCCCAAACATTTTACACCACACAAATGCGTCGACCTATAAGCACGACAATAAATCATTGAACACCATCGCCATGCCTAAAAAAATCCAACATCCGTCTCTGGCGTCACTGTTCAGCTAAACTCTCGTGGATTCGTATCTAGGTGAAGGCGACTCCATGAGCGACGTTACGCAAATCCTGTCCCAAATTGAAGCTGGCGATCCGTCGGCGGCTGAGAAGCTGCTGCCGCTCATATATGAAGAGCTGCAAAGACTTGCCAAGTCGCTTATGGTCGCGGAAAGGTTTGATCACACGTTGCAA
>JBBSJZ010000681.1:0-3142 GCA_038256795.1 Pirellulales bacterium
CACGGGCGGGCCACCACGTTTGAACGATGTGACGTTCAACGGCGCCGCGGCGGTGGAACAGAACGGACGTACGGGTAGAAACATCAGTCTGACGCAAGACCTTGGACTTAAGAATAGCAACAGCCTTTTCTTCGTTCCGAACGATCAAGCGAACTCGCGATTGAGTCTGAGTTTGACGCAGCCACTTTATGCCGGGCGAGGCCAACTCTACAACGAGCGATTGCTCACGCAAGCTCGCATCGACGGCGCGATCTCTTGGCAACAAATGCGGCAATCTGTCGAGGAGCGGATCGCTGGAGTGATGGTGAACTATTGGCGTTTGTACGAAGCCCGGTGCCACTTGGCGCAGCAGCGCGCGTTGCTGGAGCGAGGTCGATCGTTGGAACGGATGGTGGTCGGACGCCAGGGTTACGACTCCGGTCCGATTGAACTCGCCAAGATCCGTGGCCGCGTGGCGCGACGCGAGGATCGACAGATTGAACTCCTCGCCGAAGTACTGACCCAGCAGAGTCGTTTGGGGGCGCTGACGGGATCGGAAGCCTTGCAGGTGAACATGACCGGCACGAGTTCGTCCCGATTGGAGATGATACCGATCTACATTCCGCATCCGCCGGACATCGACATTCCGCTGCGTGACGCGGTGCTGAGCGGTATCGAGAATCGACCGGAAATCAAAGCTGCAGCATCCGAATTGGAAGCCGCGGCTGTCGGTGTTTCCGTGACGCGCAATCAATTGTTGCCTCAACTCGATGCGGTTGTGCAAGGATATCTAGCAGGACTTCGCGGCGACAATCGCTTGGGCGATTCATTCACGGGTCAATTCGCGGATAGCGGGCCTGGTTTCTCCGCCGGTCTGCAATACGACTTGCCCGCCGGCCGTCGTCACGTGCGTTCCAAGCATCGCGAGGCCCAGCTTCGGTACCGCCAGAAGTCCGATGAACTTCGTGAAACCATCATTCAAACTCGGCAATCGATCGAGAGTTCGCTCATTCAAGTAGAGCGTGCGAGCGCCCAGCGAAAGAGCAAGCAACTCCTGTTGGAAACGGCATTGATTGAAGAGCGATTCTTGACGCGGCGTTGGGAGCTCATGGCGGGAGACGCGGGCGGTGCTGGCTTGGTTCTCGAGACGCTGTTGGATGCACAGCAGCGACGTGCAGATGCCGAACGTGAATGGGTTTCCGCACACACGGAGTATCGCATCGCGCTCGTTCAATTGGAGCGGGCGATGGGGACGCTGTTGATTGAAGAGGGCATCCGACCCGAGAGTAGTCAGTGCAGCACGGACATCAACTTCATCGATGTCATACCCAAATTGGATTGGACCGATGGACGCGTCCCGGCGGAGCCGAGTCGAGTACCGTCGAACGTCAAAACGAGCTCACCGAACGTCTCGGAATCGACACCGCTAACCTTCGAATTGATCGAATCGGGATTGAGCGGAGTCCCATCGCGTGCGGAACCAGGAGGAACACGATAGTGCGACAGACTACTTTGATGATCGGGTTGTGGTGCTTGCTCACCATGAACGCGCGAGCGGAAACGATTTCGTATGACGGTTTCACGGAACCGAGTTTCAACATTCTCGTCGCGGCGTTGGATATTGGACGCCTCGAGAATGTTGCGGTGAAAGTCGGCGACCGCGTACGCGAGGGCGACGTGTTAGCGACGCTCGAGAACGGTTTGCAATTGTCGGCGGTGAAAATCGCGAAGATGCAAACGACGATGCGAGGTGAGCTCGATGCCGCGACGGCGGAACGCGATTTATCGTTGTCCAAGGTCACGAATCTTCGCAAACTTTCGGCGGAAGCGATGACGCGTCCCGATGAACTCTTGCGAGCGGAGATGGAGTTGCGGGTGTCCGAGGCACGCGTCGGATCGGCCAACGAGCAGTCGGAGTTTCGGCAGCTAGAGTTGCAACGCTATGAGTTGCAACTCGAACGTCGGCTGATTCAAGCGCCGATGAACGGCATCGTCGGCGAGATCATTCATCAAAAGGGCGAGTATTTAACGCCGGGCGATGCGGCGGTGGTCCGCTTGATTGTTGTGGACACCATCTATGCAGTGTTCAGTGTCCCGGTTGAGGAGGTGTTGCAGATTCAACCGGAGGCGTCGGTCGCCGTTTTCCTACGCAGTAGCGGTGAGACGATGTCCGCCCAGGTCGAATCGTTGTCACCGGAGATTGATGGTGAGAGTGGTACCGTGCGTGTTCGCGTGGCGCTGCCCAATCCCGACGGCAAATTGCGCAGCGGAGATCGCTGCACGATGCGGATGATCATGGACGCGAAGCAATCCGCAAAGGTACCCCAGGGAGGTCGTTACAACCGATGAGCAAGTCGAGTGAGCCGCTGCAATTTCCGGCGTCGTTTGGGCCCACGTTCGATCCCGCTCATTTGTTGAGCGCCGGTTCGATTGTGCCCCACCAGGTCCTCGCTGGGCTGGACTCGACGAGCAATCCGTTCGCATTGCCGCCCACGTCCGCCGACTCGCATGCGATGTCACCGGCGGCGCTGACGGTCTGGTATGACCGCATGTCCGAAGCCGCGAACCAGACGGCCGGGGTGGAAGTCATTGGCAGTATCCTTGCGTCGCATTTCGGTCCGTCCTTGACCACTTCGGCGGGATCATCCGCGAGTGTTTCGGTACGTGTGATTGTGGGGACAAAGTCACCCCGACGCATGTTCGATCATCGCTTGGGTTGGGTGTCTCGTGATAGCGACTTGTGGGCGATCGCGATCGGGCATTGGCGCGAGACCGAATTTGATAGTCATTGGTATCGATCCGAGCCCGCCGACGAGGCGTGTGATCGTGTGCTCGGCTTCGCGAATCGTGGTCGATCGAGCCAGCGGTACTTGATCTGGATTTCCGGGGCGAAGCCGACACCGAAGAAGATGGAAGCGATTCGTCCGACGCTCGATGTTTGCACGCGGTTGGTGACACGATTACCACGTCGATCGCCGCCGACATGGACGTCGCTATTTGGCAAGCATCCGTTGTGGACCCTGGGGCTCGTCACAACGATCGTGATCATGGGAATGGCGATTCCGGTCCCTTACCCCGTGAGTTGCACGGCGAGGATTGAACCAATAGGTGAGCGATTGATCGCCGCGCCGTTCGCAGCCACGCTCGTCGAGTGCCGTGTTCG
>JBBSJZ010000682.1:0-3121 GCA_038256795.1 Pirellulales bacterium
AATGCGTCGACCATTTGATTCAACGTCGATCGCCAATTTCCGGGTTACAGCGACCGAAGCCGACAGATCAACGATCCCTTCAGCCTCCCGGAACGCGTCATCGAGCTCATCACTTTGGTCATGTATCACATTGGCGATGATGGCGCGAGTAGGATTGTCCTCATAAATCGAATTAAGGTGACGGGACAAAGCCTCTGCCTTCGGTAGTCCGATAGCCCAACCCGTCAGCACGTGGCGAGCAACGTTGTGCGGTAGCAAAGTATCGTCATCAATAGTGGTCCAGCGTCCAACCCCTGATCGCACTAGCTGTTCCAACACATGCGATCCGATTGAGCCGGCGCCTACGGCAACATAATCAAACCGATCTGAGTGAATACCATTGCAGCGGGCTCCGTCTTTCTGTGAAAGCAGAGCCGTTGGAGTCATCAGATCCAGCTCGACACCCTCACCTGACTTGGTTGTGTCGCGATTCAGCAAAACACCGCCGCGAGTCGCACCATCGCTGTCGCCCCAGGTTCCGATGGCCGCGCCCAACTTCAACATGCTGCAGGCGGTCCCGAATGCCCAAAGATCAATGCTCTCGATTCCTGCTTGATCCGCACGTGATTTTGGGAACCAGACAACCATAATCAGTGGTAGTTCAAGATCGACGTCTTCCGCATCTTGAAACCGTTTCAACTTTGCAGACAACGCCTCTAGGAATCCATCACCATCATCACCCAGGAACTGGACCAACTCGTCAAGTGTCCCCGGTTGGATGTCGATCAACCCATGCGTGCGACAGTTCGCTTCGTAGGCAATCAGCGCAAAATCAGACGGTTCTCTCCGACCTTTCGCAGTTCCTGACTCCTCTGCGATCATCGTGAATTGGCCACCCTCTTCACGAACACGGCGAACCACAAGCGTCTGTTCGCCAACCTCGCTGCTGGCGTAAAGGCAAGACCGTGGCAAGATTAGCCGGTGTGGCGATCCAAAAAACAACTGCTCCAACGGCTGGTCTGGATCGTGCAACTCACCACGCGCCGTCTTGGACAGCCAGCGGTGTAACTGTGATGCAAATTGTGCCGCCGTCCAGTTCATTTTCTGTTCGGCATAGGGACGATCAAACAGACACAGATCGACAGGTCGCGTTGCTAGTCCAACGTTCGTATGAATCACTCTTGGGAAGGAACGGCGAGCCGCCGTCACACGTGGTTGTCGTCGATCATCGTGGTCAAATTCGACAACGATCGTCTCTCGACGACGAATGTCATTGACCGGATGCTGTGGAACCTCGGGTTCGACAGCGATGACCAAAACATCATTCTTTCCGTATCGTCGGCACCCGATCAATGCGATGTAGTCTGTTGCATCATTGGACACATAGTCCGCCAATGCGATCGCTTTGGGAATTGAAAGATCACAGATTTCAATCGGGTCGCCTGGCAACGGATGGTTTTCGTCCTCGTCGCCACCCAGCGATTCGACAGGATTATTCATCGTCCTCACCTGCTCGTGGCGCTGGCGAGGAAATGATTGATGCGCCGCCGACGATCACTTGTTTTTCCACAGCAACACCCATTCCGTCGATCTTGATTACTAGCGGTTTCGGGCTGGTCTTGTTCGGGTTCTCCATTGTGACCTTGAACTCGCGAAACTCATCTTGCGCCACGTCGCGGTAGTAGTTTGCCGCCTGACGGTGAGGTGGTTGGATGTCCGAGTCATCGGTCGGAATCGGCTTGCTCGTCGAAACAATGACTCCATGCTCCTGTCCGTAGTCACGAAACAATCTGTCGACATATGGATCAGGCTTCGTCTTGTTCGTCCCCTTGTCTTCGGCGAGTGCCGTATAGCTGCAGTGGTGCGAAATCTTCTGAACATCCCACATCAGTCGTTGGAGCCGACTCGGGTCTTTCTTGCCGTGCCACTCCGTTACTCGCACGATGTCAGCGATGACGTCATAAGTTAGGTCCGACAAAAACAGTGCTCGCGAGTAGCGACCACCTGAAAGGAATGTTGCGTGCAATGCGATCGCGTCCTTATTTCGATCGAGCAGTTTCCCCTGGTCCGATCGAGTCGCGAACGGTGAATGACAAAAGATCTCGACGCCATCATCTGCCAGCGAGAATCCTTCCACGGTTTCACCCGCGTTAGTGATCAAATGAGCGCGGTCGGCAGGCTTGATCTTCTTGGTCGCAAACCAACCGTCCAGCATCCCTGGGGATGAGAATACACGGATGCCGTAATTATTTTCTAGTCGCCACTTCGCCTCCGCCTGAATCACTCGGGCGTCACGGTCGTTTCCGTTCTCCAGGATGGCCGCCGCCGGCACCCACATCATGGGCATCTTTACCCTGTCACCACCCTGATACTTTCTCGCGTGATCAAACTCGAAGAACTCGGACGAGCGGTTGATGTGGTCACTATCCAAGTGGGTAAATACATTTACATCGAAGCTATCCTTGCCCGACTTCTTTAGGTCCGACCGCAGCGTTTCGGCCAGGTCGATTCGTTTGTCCTGTGGATTCTTCGGGTCGCGTTCGTCGCCGTAGTCGATCAGGATTTTCTTGCCGTTTTCAAGATCGACAAGAGTGCTGTCGGCGTTTCCGAGTGGGTGAAAGGTCAATTTGTGCATCGCATCTTCCTGGATAGCTAGGCTGGGTATTTGCGTCGTTGGATCGACGCTACACCTGGCAGGACGACTTCTTTCGCCGTCCATCCGATTTGTGTGCGTTTGCCTTGGTAGAGCTGTCCGTTAGCTCGATTCGAGATGCCGTCCAACGCCTGAATCGGAAAGCAGACTTCCGGAAAGTCGGCCAACAGTAATTCGTTGGCGTCGAGTTCCGTTTTGATCGAGTCGAGCATATCGCAGGCGTGCCCTTCGTCGCTGCCGATCAAGCAGACGAAATCGCGATAGCCATTGAGCACTGCCCAGATGCAAGCGACTTCGGCGAGCGAACTTTTGCCGCTACCTCGCGCCATCGCCAACGAGAACAATCCGCCGCGAACGACCGCTTCTTCGATTCGCTCCATCACCTTCAAGTGGTCGGGTGACCAATTTAGATGAAAGGTCAACGAAAAATACGCTTCGCAGAAGAATTGGAAGCTGCCGACCGCCTTCGCTTTCCGATTCGCATCTTCG
>JBBSJZ010000683.1:0-3117 GCA_038256795.1 Pirellulales bacterium
AAGACGCAAGCGAGTGCGAGTGATCGGGTGATGTTTCGCATTGACATAGTGATGAATCTCGGGATGGCGATGCTGGCCAAGGTCTAGCAATGATCGAGCGACGAGTGCTATTGTCGCGTGAACGGGAACCAGGAACGTTTGTCGCTCGACGAGGGTGCTTGGGTCGCTTTCGCGTCCGCGACGGACGGATTGGATGCGTTCATTTCGATCGCGTTGGGACGATGCGTCATTGCGAATTGATCAGGCGGTAGTTGGTAGACCGGTGCCTCGCTCGGCAGTTGGTCGTTGTTGAGTTCCGCGGCGCAGGCGGCGGCCAGCCGCAGGTCAGTCGCGCGAACCGCGGCGATTTGCAGTGCCTCGTAACCATCTCGTGTCGGCTGGATCGCGACCGATTGCAGCAGTTCGGCAACCGCTTCACTGGTGAGTCCCTGGCTCAGCAGGGTCTTGCCGAGTTCTCGGCGACAGTACCCGCTCGCGGGATCGATGTCGACGGCGGCCCGCTGCATCGCGAGTGCGACGGCGGCAGCGTGCGGCGAACGATCACTGGCGATTCGCCTTTCGATGCTGCCGAGCATCACGAGCGCGTCGCCGACTTCTCGAACCGTGCCGGCCGCCAAAACGAATTGTCGGCGAGCGTGATCCAAGTACAACGCCGTGGCTTGCAAGTTCGAGACATCATCGAGCGAATCGCCCAGCAAAATTTTTGTCTCGTGAACTGCGATCGAACGAGCGAGCGTGCCGTGATCGACCGGGCCTTGAACTCCCCAGAAATCTGACGATTCTTGGATCGCCACGAGTGCAGACTCGAGCTCCGCCGCGTGAGCGTTACCGCCGTCGCGTGAATCGCTGATCGCGACCAACACCCGTAGCGCTTCGGTGGCAAGTTTCTGGGCTGAATAAGTCGCTTCACGGCGCAGTCGATCGTGTGCCTCTCGAAGCGACTGCTCCGCCAATCCGCGCAGCTTCGATTCGTGAACCGACGATGTCACTGGCGAAAGGGCTAGCGACGGTCGCTGCACGCGTGGCATGATCGGCGACGATTGGGATAAAATTGGCGCTATCGGTTCGGGTGCAGCCGGTGATCGAAAAGAGACCGCTTTTGAGGGAAGGTTCTGCGGCGAGACCGCTGGCGAGAAACCCGCTGGCGACGACACCCTGGGCAACCGTGCTGGAGCGTTCGCGACGTGCGGCGCAGCGGTCGAGCCGACCATCGACGGCGTCGGTAAACGCATCGGCTCGCTCGTCGCCGGTCGCTCCGAGGTGCTCGGTAACCGCAGGCAAACCCCGCTCTCGGTCACGGAAGCACCGCTCAAGCGGGCATCATTTTCGGCGGCGTCAAGGTTGGTGACGATCGGTGCAGGAATACCCAACGCAACCAGCAGCGTTAATCGCACGATCGCTCGTCGGCAGTGATACCGACGCGGGAAATGACGCGACTCGTCCATGAGCTCGGTTCCGTTGCCTAGAGTGAGTGCCACGATTGGAATGCATCCTTGCATTCGAGCCGTACGCTGGCACAGCATTGGGATCGTCGCTCGCGCGGCCGACCGGTGACCGATTCACCGGCAAGCCGAATCGGATTTCTCCGACGGGTCGTCGTATCTCGCATCACTGGCTTGAGCGTGCGGATGCTCAAGGAGCGAACTTTGCGAACCATCCGTGCAATCGTTACGATCGCACGGAACCTGGGTGAACCGCTCGAGAAGCCAAAAAATGCGAGACCCTAGAGGACTGGGCCAACCGTCCAGGGAACAAACTCGTGATCGCCGAATCCGAGTCGTTCGCTTGCCGTTTTCTCGCCACTCGCGACGTTCAATGCGAACTCGAAGAACCGCTCACCGGTCGCTTCGACACTCTCGCGATCGAGGATGGTCCCCGCATCGAGATCCATATCCTCTCGCATCGAATGAAATAATGACGAGTTGGTAGCGACCTTGATCACGGGAGTGGGCTTGCAACCGAAACAACTGCCACGACCGGTCGTGAACATCACCAGGTTCGCACCGCCGGCAACCTTGCCGGTCACGCTCGAGGGGTCGAACCCTGGCGTATCCATCACGGACAAACCGGCGCAATCCACTCGCTCGGCATAATCGAACACGGCTTCGAGTGCCGTCGAACCGCTCTTGGACACGGCGCCGAGACTCTTCTCGGTGATTGTGGTCAATCCGCCAGCCTTGTTGCCGACGGACGGATTGTTATCGATCTTGCCTCCGAACATCGCGACGTGCGATTTCCACCACTCGATGCGTTCGATCAGTTTCCTGGCGACGGCTTCGCTGCGACTGCGGCGGACGAGCAGATGCTCGGCGCCGTAGAGTTCGGTCGTCTCGGAGATCACGCTCGCGCCGCCGCAAGCGACGATGCGATCACTGACGATGCCGACGGCCGGATTCGCGGTCAGTCCGCTGTAGCCGTCACTACCGCCACACTCAACCGCGAGCATCAAGTGGGATGCGTCACACGCTTCTCGCGTGTGGGTGTTAGCTCGATCCAGCAACTGCTCGACGAGCTTCTCAGCCTTGTCGATGGTCGCTCGGGTGCCGCCTTCGGTTTGCATCGTGAGCATGGGGGTCGAGTCGTCACGCGTCAGCCGTGTGCCGCTCGGCGCGTAGAGTGAGACGATGCCGTGGTGCTCTTGCAAGTATCCGCCAGTGGTTTGTTCACACCCCAGCCCGATGACCAAACACGCGGCGACGTTGGGATGGGACGCATAGCCGGCGAGCACGCGGCCGAGCATCTGGTGCTTGATGCCGTGGTACTCCAGCGCGCAACCGGTCGTATGAGTGGCGGCGAAGACACCGTCGACATTGGGCCAACGGGTCATCCGCTCGGCCGTGAAGCGTCGGGCGACGTGATGACACACGGTCGCACTGCAGTTCACGGTCGAAATGATTGCGACATAGTTGCGTGTACCCACGCGTCCGTCGCCGCGGCGATATCCCGCGAACGTGCGATCGATTTTGGCGGGGCTCGGCGGTGGACTGACGCGCAGCTCTCCCGACTCGACGGTGTGCTGGTCGGCGAGATTGTGCGAGTGAACGTGCTCGCCCGCCAGAATGTCCTGAGTCGCGACGCCAATGCTTTGGCCGTACTTCAGCACGGGGCAACCCGATG
>JBBSJZ010000684.1:0-3103 GCA_038256795.1 Pirellulales bacterium
ATGCCAAGCGGTTTCTGTTAGCAATTCATTCATCGTAACGATCTATCTCCGAACAGCTTCGCTTACTCTGTCTACAGCGCAAAACCTGATCGCCGATTTGCTCGAGAGACAATCGTTGTAGCATTGAATGTCGGCAAGCAGGATCTTCACCCCACACAATCCCACCATCCGGAGACCACTTTCACGACGTTCCCGCCAGCACCCGTGAACAAGCTCTCTAAGTCTGGAAGGATCTTGCCATTACCACGCACGGGACCGTCGAGTCGTTGCAGATTGCAGGTCACAACGACGGTCCAGTTGTCAAGGTTTTTGCGAGTAGCCAACATCAGGCCGCCGACGGATTCGGGTTCATCCATATCTCCATTACCCACCAAAGCCCACACATGTGACTTCGTTGCATCAACGATGCAGCGTGCGTTGAGGTATGGCAAATACCTCGCTTGATAGTTGGCTGACATCGCGGACAGCCCCATCGAAACGGTCGGGAACTGAAAAAATTCGGGCATCAGCCAGGGGTGCGGATAGGACGAAAGACCACTCGCTGCGCCGGTCTCTCGTCGAGAGTGTTCCAATTGTTCTTCATTGATTCGGCCTTCCAGAAATGTGCGAGCATCGACGCCCGGCAACACATGGCCTTGGAAATAGACGAAGTCGCCGGGATGGTCTTCGGCTCGCGCGTGGAAAAAGTAATTGAAGCCGGCTTCGAACAGCGTACACGCGGAAGCAAACGTAGCGATGTGACCACCAATACTCGGGAAATGTCGGTTTGCGCGGACAACCATGGCCGCCGCATTGCAACGGACAAGACTTCGCAATCGACGTTCGATCTCTCCGTCACCTGGGTAGTCCGGCTGCGCTGCTAACGGAATCGTGTTGGTGTAGGAAGGTCGCATGTGAGAAAAGTTTAGCAAACGCGATACCAGTTGAAAGCTTTCCTGCGACACGGCAAACGCACTGGGCGTGAGTGCTGATTGTCTCGTGCTGTGGACACATGGGAGCGCATGTGTGACGCCCGTGCAACGCACGAATGGAAGAATCATCTGACCAAGAAATTGGTATGCCCTTTGCGATCGTTTGGTTTCTTGAACGGACCGCATTGTCAACATCGAAAGGGTAACACAATCATGCTTGATCAAGACGCACTGCACCAACGCGGCAAGGCTCTCGAAGATGAGTATTTCCATCGAGTCGACCAGAAGCTCGCTGAAGAGCTGCGGCGGAAGCTACATCGTGACGAAGATCGGCAACGCCTGGCTGCCGCGACCGGTTTTACTGACGAGCAGCTATTGGATCAACTTCTTGACGCGGGTTTCGATACGCCGTCGATGGCATCCTTGGCACTTGTACCGCTGGTTTTTGTCGCTTGGGCCGATGGCTCCGTGACCCCTCAAGAGCGACAGAAGGTTCTCAGCGAAGCTCTGCATCGCGGAATCATGAATCAACCCGACGCCAGCAAGCTGGTGGAGGGCTGGCTGGCTCATCGACCACCTCAGTCGTTGTGGAAGCTTTGGGGAGAATACGCGGAGGCCGTCCGCGACTCGATCGCTCCGACACTCGCCGACCTTCTGGGCAATGCGATCATGCGCGCTTCAACAGATGTCGCCGAAGCATCGAGCGCTGGATTCGGTCAAGGGAAAATTTCGAGAGCCGAACGGGATGTTCTGAACGACATCGCCAAAGCCGTTCAGTAGCCTCACCAGACTCCGATAGCGGTTTGCAGAAACGTCAGCGCGATCACGACCGATAGCAGACAGACGATCAGCCAGAATAACTTTTCGTGGCGACTGATTTCAAAATGCGTTTTGGACATCGAGGTTTCCTTTTGAGTTGAATGGGCTAGAAGGACGAGCTGCTTTTTTTTTCAGGCCGTCGTCGGCTGTCGGAGGCTCGTCTTGCCGAGGCATCGGCGCCACTCTCTGAAAGAGTCGTGATCGCACCTCGTCGATGAACGGCAACTCGTGTTGTTGACAACTCGGTGGCCTTATTAATTCAACCAATCCAAGTCCGCAGAAAATTTCGGCAGCATGGGATCGACCTGTGGACCACAGACGCCGGTAGAACAGCACAGCGCTCGGTCGTAGATTTCAATTTTGCTCTTTCCATTTGTCTTTTGTTGAACCATTTGACAATGAGTCTTCCACTTCCAGGACTCGCTTGGTCGTCTTGAGAATCGCATCGGGTGTTAGCGACATGCTGTCGATCCCTTCGCGGACGAGGAATTCAGCGAAATCGGGATAGTCGCTTGGGGCTTGTCCGCAAATACCGATTTTGGCTCCGTGTTCCTTTGCCGTTTTGATCACGGAGGAAATCGACCGCTTCACCGCTTCATTACGCTCGTCGAACACGTGAGCGACAATCTCAGAATCGCGATCCACGCCGAGCGTCAGTTGAGTCAGGTCGTTTGAGCCGATTGAAAAACCATCAAAAATTTCCGCGAATTGATCCGCCAGGATGACATTGCTGGGGATTTCGCACATCACATAGACTTCCAATCCGTCTTGACCACGGATCAAACCGTACTTCGCCATCTCCTCCTGAACCTTGCGGCCTTCTTCGACCGTGCGGCAGAAAGGGATCATCACCTTCAGGTTGCGGAGCCCCATCTCGATTCTCGCTTTCTGAACCGCTTTACATTCCAACCCGAATGCCGCTTGAAAACTGGGGTGATAGTAACGTGACGCGCCGCGAAATCCGATCATCGGGTTGGCTTCTTGCGGTTCGTAGCCTGCGCCGCCAATTAGATTCGCGTACTCGTTTGTCTTGAAGTCGCTCAGTCGCACGATCACCTCCTTCGGATAGAACGCTGCGCAAATCATCGCGATTCCCTCAGCCAGCTTGTCGATGAAGAACTGCGGCTTGTCGTCGTAGCCGATGGTTGCCTTCTCGATAACTGAACGTGTCGTAGCATCGAGCTGATCGAATTCCAAGAGAGCCTGCGGATGGATTTTCACGTAGTTGCTGATGATGAACTCTTCGCGAGCCAAGCCGACGCCGTCGTTGGGAATCATCGAAAACGCGAAGGCTTCGTCAGGCGACGCGACGTTCATCATGATCTTCGTTTTAGGTCGGCGAAGCGTACCTAAGTCCACCGATTCAATCTCGA
>JBBSJZ010000685.1:0-3097 GCA_038256795.1 Pirellulales bacterium
CGTTCACTCAACAACGCGATCCAGAACCTTGATTTGGATAAAAAGGTTCGCCAAGCATTGTCCGAGTACAGTTGCGGCCTCGAAGACATTGCCGAAGAAGAGCAGGACGCGGGCCTCGGTAACGGCGGTCTCGGTCGGCTCGCAGCCTGTTTCCTGGATAGTTGCGCGAATCTGAGATTACCCGTTGCCGGTTACGGCATCCGCTACGAATTCGGCATGTTCCACCAATTGATCGAGAACGGTCGCCAAGTCGAGGCGCCGGACCATTGGCTCCGCGACGGCAACCCGTGGGAGATCGAACGCGCCGAGTACACTCGCACGATCAAGTTCTATGGACGCACCGAGCGATACGCGGATGCGAGGGGGACATTCCACAGCCGCTGGGTCGCGTCGAGCGATTTGCTCGCGGTGCCCTACGACATGCCCATCCCCGGCTACAAGAACGAAACCGTCAACACGCTTCGCTTGTGGAAAGCCTCAGCGACCGACGTGTTCAACTTGCAAGAGTTCAACTCCGGTAGTTACACCGAAGCCGTCGCGTCCCAGAACCGCGCCGAACAGATTTCGATGGTGTTGTATCCGAACGATGCGAGCGAGAACGGCAAGGAATTGAGGCTCAAGCAGCAATACTTTCTCGTCTCGGCGAGTCTCCAGGACGTACTCGCGAATTGGGTCGAGCAACACGGTGAAGACTTCACGGACTTTGGCAAGAAGAATTGCTTCCAACTCAACGATACGCACCCCGCGTGCGCCGTACCCGAGTTGATGCGACTGCTCATGGATGAGCATTCGATGGAATGGGACGACGCTTGGAAAATCGTCACCCAGTGCATGGCGTACACGAATCACACGCTACTACCCGAAGCCCTCGAACGCTGGTCGGTCGGGCTGTTCAGCCGATTGTTGCCGCGATTGCTGGAAATCATCTACGAGATCAACGAGCGATTCTTGGCCGTCGTCGCTAAGAAGTTCCCGGGCGAAGCGGAGCTGCTCGGTCGTATGTCGCTCGTTGAAGGCGGTGACCATCCGCACATTCGCATGGCGTACTTGAGCATCGTCGGTAGCTTCTCGGTCAACGGTGTTGCCGCCTTGCACACGGATCTGCTCAAGTCGGGCTTGTTCTCGGACTTCTACAAACTGTGGCCCGAAAAATTCAATAACAAGACGAACGGTGTGACCCAACGTCGTTGGTTGTCGCACTGCAATCCCAAACTCCGCGACTTGCTCAACGACACGATTGGCACCGAGTGGGAGTCGAACTTAGAAGAGATCTCCAAACTCGTTCCCCACGCCGAGGATGCCGCATTCCGCAAGAAGTGGGCGGCCGTCAAGTTAGCGAATAAGCAGCGTTTATCTGAATACGTCAAGAAGAACACGGGCGTCGAATTCAGCACCGCGGCGATGTTCGATGTCCAAGTCAAACGCATCCACGAGTACAAGCGTCAATTGCTCAACGTGCTTCATGTGATCCATCTTTATGATCGCATTCGTCGTGGCGAAACCAAGGGCATGGTGCCGCGATGCGTGTTGATCGGCGGCAAGGCGGCTCCCGGCTACCACGTGGCCAAGTTGATCGTCAAACTCATCAACAACGTCGGCGCGGTCGTCAATGCGGACCCCGCAGCCAAGGACTTGTTGAAGCTGGCGTTCTTTCCGAACTATCGCGTCTCGGCGATGGAGGTCATTTGTCCGGGAACTGAATTGTCCGAACAAATTTCGACCGCGGGTAAAGAAGCGTCTGGCACGGGCAACATGAAGTTCATGATGAATGGCGCGATCACGATCGGGACCCTCGATGGCGCGAATATCGAAATCCGTGACAAAGCCGGTGCCGAGAATTTCTTCCTGTTCGGTATGGACGCCGCTGAGGTCGAGAAGATCAAGGGCAAGTACGACCCCAATGCGATCATCGCCGCCGATCCAGAAATCCGCCGGGTGATGGAATTGCTCGAAAGTGGTCACTTCAATCCATCCGAACCGGGCATCTTCGATTTGCTCACGTCAGGACTCCGGAACCCCCATGACCAATGGGTTTCGATCGGCGACTTCCGCAGCTACATCGATGCCCAAACGCGTGCCGGTGCCACCTACTTGGACCAGGAGAAGTGGAACCGCATGAGTATCCTCAATGCCGCCCAATGTGGTTGGTTCTCGAGCGATCGCACGATCCAGCAGTACGCCGATGAGATTTGGAAGGTCGGACCACTCGATTGAGACCGTTGCTCCGCGGAAGGCGTTACTTGAACGATTCCGCGGATCCTGGGAACTCGCCGCTTTTGACCTCCGCGTCAAAGCGGCGGGCGGTTTCGAGAATGATCGACCGCACCTGGCCCATTTGCCGAACAAACTTCGGCAAGTAGCCGCTCGTCAGCCCGATCAAGTCGTTGACCACGAGTACTTGGCCGCTCATGTGCGATCCCGCTCCGATTCCAATCGTCGGTACATCGATCGACTCCGTGATCGCCTTGCCCGCTGCGGCGCTAACGCACTCGACGAGTACGGCGAACGCACCCGCGGATGCTGAGGCATTGTCATCGTCCACCACTCGATAGATGTCGCGATGGACGCGGTAGCCGCCATCGACGTGCACATTTTGAGGCCGCAGCCCGACGTGTGCCATGACGGGAATACCGGCGGTGACGAGTGTCTCGATCCGCGCGGCTTGTTCCGCACCGCCCTCAAGTTTCACCGCGTGGCACTTGGCTTCCTTGAGCACTCTCGCGGCACTTTCGACGCTGCGATTGATCTCACACTGGCCTTCCGGAAACGGCAAGTCGACGACCACCATCGCACGACGTGTCGCGCGTCCCACCATCTCAGCGTGGTAGATCATCTGGTCCATCGTCACCGGCAAAGTCGTCTCGTGCCCTTGCACGACCATCGCTAGCGAATCGCCGACGAGCAGAATATCGATCCCGGCTTCGTCGAGCACTTGAGCGGTTGGAAAATCGTAAGCCGTCAGCATGCTGATCGCGCGTCCGTCGCGACGCATCGCGAACAATTCTCGCGTCGTCACACGTCCCTGCGGCTTCCCAGCCTTGGATGGAACCTCGGTCATCGAACTCTCCCCCAGAAGTTTAGAAGCACTCACGTTGCC
>JBBSJZ010000686.1:0-3089 GCA_038256795.1 Pirellulales bacterium
ATGCTGGTAGCGACGCGGTCACTCGGTCAGGGGACTTGGGGGCTGGCGGCGCTATTGACGTTGATCATCGTCACCAAATCCTGCGACGCCGGCGCCTACTTTACGGGCCGGACGCTGGGACGACACAAATTGATTCCACGTTTGAGTCCCGGCAAGACTCGTGAAGGAGCGGTCGGCGGCATCCTAACCAGTACGATCGTCGCGTTCGCTTGTCTGCGTTGGCTTTTCCCAATGTTGACGGATGTAACCAGCGGGGCGCCCTGGTACGCAGCATTGATAATGGGACCGTTGTTAGCCATCGCCGGAATGGCTGGCGATTTGGCGGAATCACTCGTAAAACGCGAGTGCGGTGCCAAGGACAGTGGCCACTCCTTGCCGGGTTTGGGTGGCGTTTGGGATGTGACCGATTCACTACTCGCCGCCGCCATGCCGGGATTTCTGTGCTTTGCCGCCGGATTGGCCGGTCGATGACTCTGACGATTTTGCAAAGATTTGAAGGTCTCCGGGTCGCCCTCGTATAAAATCCTAACGTCTTTCACCACCCAGCCTCACAGGCACCCTTAATGACCGAAGCAACGCTGTCGATCGCGAATCCCGATGAAGTCCTCGTGCTATTCGGCCCACGCGATCAACACCTGCGCAAATTGCGGCGGATGTTCAACGTGAGCATCACGCATCGCGACGGCCGGATTTTGGTTTCCGGCGAAGGTGACAACGTCCACCGGGCGACGCGAACGCTCGAGAAACTGCGTCATGCGTCGCGAAAAAAAGGCTCGCTCACCATCGGTGACGTTGATATGGCCGCGGCCGAGGAAGGTGCCATCATTGAGGGCATCGCACCGCCGCTGGCCAGCGAGGATATCGAAATCCAGCACGCGGGCCGCCGGGTCAAGCCGCGAACTCCCGGCCAGGCACGCTACGTCGAAGCGATTCACGGGCACGACCTGACCTTCGCGACCGGACCGGCCGGATGTGGTAAAACGTATCTCGCCGTCGCGACGGCGGTGGAAGCCCTCAAGAGTCGCCAAGTCCGCAAGATCGTCTTGGTGCGCCCGGCGGTCGAGGCGGGCGAGAGCCTCGGCTTTCTGCCCGGTGACCTGCGCGCGAAACTGAACCCCTACCTGCGACCGTTGATGGACGCGCTCGGCGAAATGATCGACTTTGACCAATCGCGAACATTGATGGAGCAGGATGTGATCGAAGTCATCCCGCTCGCTTACATGCGCGGCCGGACACTCAACGACGCCTTCATCATTTTGGACGAAGCTCAAAATACGACTGTGGCCCAGATGAAAATGTTTCTCACCCGAATGGGCGAGCATAGCAAGATGGTGGTCAGCGGCGACACTTCGCAAGTCGACTTGCCACGTGGTGTCACCAGCGGGCTGCGGGATGCGGTGACGCGATTGTCCGGCATCAAGGAGATCGGGATCGCCCGGCTCGACGGCAATGACATCGTTCGCCACCGACTCGTCCAGAAAATCGTTGAAGCGTACGAGGAAGGCGACGAGACCGCCGATCGCCGCTTCAGTGACGGTCAAGCCCAACCGTCAAAATCTCACACCGCAAGCCCGCAACATGACTCGACGGAGGAAGCCAAAGACTTGAGTTGAACCGAGCCAAACGGTTACATCAAGTTCTGTGCTATGAGCACTGCAAGTAAACAACGAGGCCGTCAGGAACGCATCGAGTCGTTGGGGATTCCCAAGCCTCGGTTCATTCAATGGTGGGAACGTAGCAACAAGGCGGATGGTTCCATCCGTGTGGCGATGGCCGCTGTCGCGGCGATCGCGATACTCATTTGTGGCCAAACGTGGAGTCCGCCATTCGCTTATCGAACGGGCAGCGTTCCGTCGCGTGACTTGATCACGCGCGTCACATTTCAAGTGCCCGACGAAGCCGCGACGGAGATCATGCGGACCCAGAAACGTCGTGACGTGTTGGCACTTTATAGCAATCGCACGCAACCGATCATCCAACTTCGTGGTGCCCTCAAGGATCAATTATTTTTGATCCTCGGTGCGGCATCATTCGACCAGATGAATGAGGAGGATCGCAAAGCGTTCGCCCAGTTCTACGCGGGTGATGAAACGGCCGCGCCCGGCGACTCGCCCGCCGATCGGTTCGCCATGTTCAAGAGCGTGCTCGCCGATGATCCTGAATTACAAAAGGTCGACGATGCCATTCGCAACATGCTTCAACCCATCGACGATCACGGATTGCTCACCGCGATGCAGCATTCGATCGACCAAGGCAACCAGCGGATGATTCGTGTTTATCCCGCCGGCCGCCCCGCCGATGCCGAACCGTTCGAGCTGAGCAAGGTGCGGATCGCACAAGTCGCCCCCGATTTCCAAAAGCGATTGGCCGAGCAATTTCGATTGCAATTCCCTGGCGACGCGGCGCAAATCGTCGCCCGCATGATCAGCGACTGGATCGCCCAGCGGTTGCCGCAAACATTGCAGTATGACGATGAATTGACTGAGAAAGAACGCCAGCGCGTCGCCGCCGATGTCGAGCCGACGATGACGACTTATTACAGTGGCGATTCCAAGCTTGCCGATGCCGGTAAGCCGCTCGGGCCCAAGCAGATCAGTTTGCTGAGGACCGAATGGCAAGAGTTGACGGCGAAGATGCGTTGGCGTGATTCACTCGCCCGGATGGCGGCGTATGCCGGCATGATCGGTGCCTTTTACCTGCTTTGTGGCACCTTCATTTTCTTTGTCGACGATCGCTCGTTGATGCTCGAAATTCCCAAGCTCGCCAAGCTGCTGATGCTGATGACGGTCGCGGTGGTGCTCAGTTACTTTGCGTCGCGTGACCAGTGGCGTGGAGAGTTGATTCCACTCGTGCTCGCCTCGATCATTGGTGCGGTCGTGTATGGCCGAGAGCCGGCGCTGCTGTTCTTGGCGGCGGCCTGCCTGAGCGTCACGCTGTTGTTGGGGGCCGACTTGTCGCAACTGGTCATGATGGCTGCCGCTTGCACGAGTTGCACGCTGTTACTCGGACGCATCCGCACCCGCACTCACCTGTTGTATGTGGGCGCCATCTCCGCCGTGATCACGATGGCGACCGTGGTCGGAGTTGGC
>JBBSJZ010000687.1:0-3077 GCA_038256795.1 Pirellulales bacterium
AAGTGAAGGTCGGAGATGTGGAGGATCCGCATGGCGGCGACAACGGTACACGGATTGCGTTCGGTAGTAGTGGTACGGCGCAAGCCGTCCGGTCTCGGTCTCACACGTGAATCGCATGACGACACACCGGGCGGCTTGCGACACACCGCTGACAACACTTTTCCGCACACGGCGTACCAAACTCATGAGTGACCGGCTCGATGATTTGGAGTTCGCTCTCCTTCCAGTCGGCACGGGAAACGATCTCGCACGCTCGCTTGGTCCGCGTCGCCAACGGGCATGCTTTTTACATGGTCAACGCCGCTACGGGCGGTTTCGGCGGGATGGTGAGTAGCGATGTGACGACCCAGGACAAACGTCGATGGGGGCCGATGGCGTATTGGTTGACAGCGTTCTCGAAACTATCCGAGCTGCGCGAGTCACAGATACGTTTAGAATTGGATACTGAAACGATTGAGATGACGACATACGGATTGGCGGCTGCCAATGGTAAGTTTGTTGGCGGCGAGTTCCCGGTAGCTCCCTACGCAAAGTTTGACGACGGATTTCTCGACATCACCGCCGTACCCATTCTACCGACGATCGAGCTGTTGGCCAGCGGCGTGGACTTCATGCTAGGCCGGCACCACGCCGCCGAGCGTGTACGCACGTTGAAATCTTCGCGAGTGCGAGTGTTCGCCCAGCCAAGGCTCACCTACAGTTTCGATGGTGAAGCCATGCGCGGAGTGGATGCGACGTTCGAGGTCGTACCGGGAGCGTTGCGAATCGTCTGAGCGTTGACGCTGATCGCTTGGCGCATTTCGAATGTAGCGGTGCGGCGCAAGCCGCGCGGTAACGCGGCACCGGACGACCTGTGCCGTTCCGCTAAATTCTGGCACGGCGATTGCGTCGGGTTTAATGCGTCAACTTTCTCAAATCGGAGGGGCGAACCATGTGCCGTGAACAACATATTGGAACGCTTCTGCAACGTCTGATTGAACGACGCAAACAGTTGAGTGACATTTTGTCCGGTGAACTATCAAACCTGCACAATTCTGATGACGCGGTTGACCGGTCTTGAGCGTAACTGAGCGTGCGGCGACGATTTGGAGCGACTTTCCCATGACTCGGCGCATCGCACTACTCCTCTCCGTTGTGATTCTGTTTGCGATTGGCTGGTGGACATGGGGCGATGTGGTCGGACTCGATGCGATTCATGCCCACGAGCGCCGAGTGCGGAACTTAGTCGAAAGTCACCCAGTGCGATCCGCTCTGATTGGCTTCGCCGCGTACGTTGCTCTCTCGCTCGTCCCCGGAACGACAGGCAAGTCGATCGTCTATGGCTGGCTGTTTGGGTTCTGGGTTGGGCTGGCGATTTCGAGTCTTGCACTGACGATCGCAGCGGTCACAAGCCTGTTGGTGGTCAGGTACGCCTTTCGCGACTTGGCTGAGCGAAAGTTGTCGGCAGTGATTCGGGTCATCGACCGCGCCGTCGCTCGCAACGGCCCAATGTATTTCGTTTCGCTTCGGCTCCTCCATGCTCCCTACACTTTGACCAACTACGCCGCTGGCGCAACCGCCGTCTCGACCCGCACGTTCGCCTGGACGACCTACGTGGGCATGTTACCTGGAACGCTCGTGTTTGTTTTGGCCGGTTCAAATCTACCCTCGCTCGACGTGCTGATGAAACAAGGAGTATGGAACATCGTCGATTTGCGATTGTTAGTGCTGCTATCGCTGCTGGCATTTCTGCCGATGTTGACCAAAGTGGTTCGCGGTCGATTCCCCGACCCGGTGCAAAGCCCATGAACAATCTCGGCATCTCATCCGGCATGCTTTGGACCGCAGCGATTGCCCTGGCCGCACTCATCGCAGGCACCATCATCCGATTGGCGGCATTGCAAGTTCACCCCGACGAAAAACGATCCGAACGGATCGCCAGCTTGAAGTCGTGGTGGTGCGTCGCAATCTTGGTGCTTGCGGCGTCCGTCGGCGGACGGTTGGTGATTGTCGTATTGATGGGAATGATTAGCGTTCTGGCGATGCGCGAGTTTCTGTCGTTGGCCATGACGCGACGATCTCGACGTGGAATCCGAATCGGTGCTTACGTGCTTCTGGTGGTCAGCTATGTGATGTTGGCAATCGGACTGGTCGATTGGTTTGTGTGCGCTGTTCCGCTGCTGGCTTTCACGATTCCTAGCGTGACTTTGATTGCAAGCGGCAGGGCTGACGACGCGGTGAACCAGATTGCTCGTACCAGCTTTGCCACATTGGTGACGACGTATGCTTTGGGACATGCCGCGTTATTGGCCTGTCTGCCGCCCGAGTCGAACCTAGTGGCTGGTCCCGCAGGCTGGTTTCTGTTTTTAGTCGCGACCACTCAGGTCAACGACATCGCTCAGGCATTGGTCGGAAGACGGATCGGTCGACGGCCGCTAACGCGAGTATCACCCGGCAAGACGTGGGAAGGATTCGTTGGCGGTGCTGCCATTACGATAGTTGTCGCAGTTGGCCTTAATCGCCTCCTCACGCCGATGAGTGTGAACGAAACCATCGTCGCGAGCGTGTTGATTTCGATTGCAGGATTGCTCGGTGATTTGAACATATCATTGGTGAAACGTGATGCCGGAGTGAAAGACAGCGGAACACTGATTCCAGGCCAAGGCGGAATCCTGGACCGCATCGACAGTCTGACATTCACCGCACCCGCGTTTTACTATTTCGTGCAAGCGATCAATGTCTCCTAGAAAGAACGCAATGGTCGTCGCAATGGAAAATGATCCTAACACTACCGAACAAACGCGAGCCGACAGTTGGCTAACCATTCCGAATGTCCTGTGCGCCATCCGGTTCTTCGGTGCGTGGGGGATGGTGGTCCTTGCGGCACTGGATCGGCCCAGTCTCGTCGTGGGACTGTTCCTGTTTCTGACGGCTACCGATTGGATCGACGGCAAGCTGGCGATACTGCTGAATCAGCGGTCGAAGATCGGACCAAAGCTCGATACGGTCGCCGATGTAACCATGTATGGATGCCTGCTCGTCGCGACCATCATGCTGTACGGGAGCAGACTCCAATCCGAAGCCGTGCTAATCGTTCT
>JBBSJZ010000688.1:0-3071 GCA_038256795.1 Pirellulales bacterium
GGGAACGGCGCAGTTTATTCGTCCATCGTTGGGTGCGTGGACACTCTACGGATTGGGAACCGAAAACGATTCGTTGCCGGGCTTTGTCTCACTTTCGCCTCCATCGGGTACCGCTCGCAACTACGGCAATTCGTTCCTGCCGGCGATCTATAGCGGCACCAAAGTCGGTGCCGGGGCCGAGGCGACGCGATTCATGCAAAGTGATTCGGGGCGATCCGTGCCCGACATCAAGAACCCAAAACTTTCGGCGACTCAGCAACGAACGCAGCTCGATCTGATCCAATCGCTCAACCGAGAAAAACTCAATCGCGATGAACATCAACCGGGCGTCGAAGGAGTGATCGAATCATACGAGCTTGCGTTTCGAATGCAGGATGTGATGCCCGAGTTGATGGACACGTCGAGCGAAAAGGCATCGACATTAGCCATGTACGGAATCGACGGCGGTTCGACGGACGGTTTCGGGAAACAATGTTTGTTGGCCCGTCGATTCGTCGAAGCGGGCGTCCGATTCGTCGAGGTAACGCATGGTAACTGGGATCAACACGTGCGGTTATCGACGGACCACCAAGCAAGAGCCGAAGCGTGTGACAAGCCGATCGCGGGACTGCTGCAAGACCTGCATCAACGTGGCCTATTGAAAGACACACTCGTGATCTGGGGTGGTGAGTTTGGTCGCACTCCCGCGGCTCAAGGGACGGACGGACGCAACCACAACAACAAGGGATACACGACGTGGATGGCCGGTGGCGGCGTGAAAGGAGGGTTCAGCTACGGTGCGACCGACGAACATGGTTACGAATCGATCGAAAACCCTTGCCACATCCATGACTGGCACGCCACGATTCTTCACCTGATGGGCCTCGATCATGAGAAGCTGACCTATCAGTACGCGGGCCGCGATTTTAGGCTCACCGACGTTCACGGAAACGTGGTGAAAGAAATCTTGGCCTGATTGGACGGTGCGAACTAAAGCGGAGATTGCCGTTTTTTACAAGCCCGAAGCGCAAGCGAGTGAATTGTAAATATTCGCCGAAGGGGTGAGTCTTGCGCAGCGTGAGGCTCAAACGCTGTGCATTCAGGCAAGCGAGTTGGTGATGAAGATCGCAGAGGCAGCACCGGTCGATCGGTAAAACAGATTTAAGGGGGATCGCTTCCCGATGGACTGGCTGGCGGATTTCTCAGATCTGCTAGGCGGTCGGCAGGTAAGTTCCACGGTAGGTAGGAGGCCGGATCGCTCGGTACCTTGCCGCCATTTCCTGCACATTCCGCGAAGTACCAACTCAGCCACTTCAGTGGATTGATCTTCCACAGCGCGAGCGTCGCAAAAATCGAAAACATCGTGACTGCCAAGCGTCCTGACCACTCCGAGCCGCTTCCATAGTAATTCTTGCGACCTAACGCGGGCGTTCGGATCAATCGCTCGCCGTAATTGTTGTCAAGCGGGATGCGCGGATCGTCGGCGAACAACGTTAACCCACGGTAGTGCTCACTCAAGCTAGCCAGTGCTTTGCGACAAGAATCACGAAGCTTGTCATTGGCAAGTTCGGCATCGCGGTCAATTGCCATCGCGTCAATGTGCCCGCGCAATGCGGCATCGGCCACCGCGAACGGCTCACTACCAATCTGGTGTTTCAGTCGCCTGCGGTTGAGTCGATACAGCTCGCCAATACGCCTGAGCCACTGCAACGACCAAGGCACCAGTTCAGGATAGCCTTTGCCGACTTTTACAAAATCGCGACGCACATGAGCCCAACAGAACGCCAGCACGAGTTCTCCCTGCTTGACTTGCTGCATCGCTTTGTAGGCACTGTAGCGATCGACCATCAAGACGCCTTGCACGTCATCGGCAAAGTGCGACTGAGGCACATCGTGGCTGCGGCTGGGATCGAGAACATAGGCGACTGAATCTTCTCCGGCAAACAGCCAGAGCCACCACAGATGACCGGTTTTCCCTGCTTTTTCAACGAATACCTTCCACCGCGTTTCGTCTGCGTGAAAGTACGTTGATTGCGTGTGGTGTTCGCAAATCGCGTCATAGACCGGGCTCAACAACGGTTCAATCCGCTTCAAACCATCGGCGATTGTTCCCGGAGCCAGTCGGACTCCCCAAAGTCCAAGCTGCTCGATCGTGCGATTGTGTGGTCGTTGTAAATGGAACTTCTCCAACAGCAGATGAATCCAAATGCTGGTGCCATAGATGCTCTTGGGAAGGAGCTTTGCCGGCGGCGGTGCGGTAAGCGTTCGCGGCTGTTCCTTGCACTGGCAAGTTCGTCGGTAACGCTTGCGGCGAACGACTCGGCGATAGAGGATCGTCTCGATTTCGATCTGTTCGCCGGGATCACTTTGTCCGAGGTCTGCGAGTGGTTCGCCACAACACCCACAAACCTTGACATCATCGGGCAAGTCAACCTGTTCTTCTCTGGCTGGTAAATGCGAGTAGTCTCTTCGCTGGGGAGCAGGACGATCGGGTTGTTGACCACGCTTCTTGGGAGGAGTCGCTGGCTGCTGCGGATCATCCAGATCGTTGGATCGATCGGTGCTGGACTTCTTCTCCGACTGTTTGCCGAATCGCTCGGCTTTGAGTTGTCGAATCTCAGCTTTCGCGAGATCGAGTTCGGCCTGTAGTTTGATGTTGCGACCCACGGCATCGGCGTGCCGACTCTTCCAATATCCGACATCGCACTTGAGTTCACAGACTTGCCGCCGAAGCTGAGCATTTTCGCAGCGCAGTTGGTCGACTTCGTCGCGCAACTCCTGGACCATGGCGGTCAGTGCGTGAAGTTGGTCAGCGACAGTATCGCACAGAAGAAGAGGAGCATTCATAATGCTCCCCGATAGAGATTCCAGCGTGCCAACGCCAGATCACTCCTTCAACTCCACCCCTTCGGCGAATATTTACAGTGAATTCGACATAACTCGTTCACTCGCTTGCGCTTCGGGCTTGTATTGACGGCTAGCCCCGGTCGAATCCGTTCACCCCGGCCAATCCATCATAGCGATCGCTGGCCCCGCAGGGGCTTGTCATTTCCCATGTTTTTATTCTGGAGGGATCGACAGCAGTAAAACGA
>JBBSJZ010000689.1:0-3055 GCA_038256795.1 Pirellulales bacterium
CCATCCAAGTGATTGTCTCGGGACGAAATCGCAGTAACCCAATTTTTTTCTAACACAGTGCGGGCGGACGCCTGCTCATCGCCCGCAGGCGAAACGACCACCACCTCGGAGACGACAATATGACGATGATTCCCACACGCGATGGCCATACTCTTTATGTCAAGATTTGGGGGGAAGGCCGACCGGTTGTTTTGATTCACGGTTGGCCATTGTCAGCCGACAGTTGGGACTATCACGCGATGAAGATCGCCGACGCGGGATTTAGGGTCATCAGCTATGACCGTCGTGGTTTTGGAAGGTCGGATCAACCGTTTGGCGATTACGACTACGATTCGCTCTCGGACGACCTCAGCGATGTCATTAAGGCAACCAAGGCCGAAGACGCGTCGTTAATTGGTTTTTCAATGGGCGGTGGCGAGGTCGTTCGTTACATGTCGCGACATGCGGGACGCGGTGTCCGACAGTGCGGTTTGATTTCGTCCGTCGTTCCGTACATGTTGAAAACCGATGACAACCCGAGCGGCGTCGATCAGTCGATTTTTGATCAGATGACCGAAGCGATGCTTGCCGATCGACCGAAGTTCTTCGCGAGCTTCTTCAAAGATTTCTACGGCGTCGGCGTGCTCTCCAGTCCCGTGAGCGACGAGCTGTTGCAGTGGACTCGCAGCCTTGCGATGCAGGCAAGCCTGAAAGCGACCCTCGACTGTGCAAACTCATTTGCCACGACCGACTTTCGCCCTGACTTGGCTGCCGTGACGGTACCCACTTTGGTGATCCACGGTACAGAAGATGCAACGGTGCCGATTGACGCCAGCGGCCGACCGGCGGCCGAGGCAATCAAATACGCGACGTTAAAAGAGTACGAAGGTGCGCCTCATGGGTTGTTTGCGACGCACAAGAATCAACTCGAAACCGACGTTCTTGGCTTTCTGAAGTCTTAACATAACTGCGAATGAAGATGGCATCGCCGAATTTACAAAGACTGCGGAGATCGTCATGCTGTATTTGTTGATCGGTCGCGCGATTGTCGTGCATCGAGAGGCCGACGATTCTAAAAGTAGCCTTCGGGCAACGCCGGACCACGAATCGCTGTGGGTGTGATCGGAATTGCAAATCCTGAAGCTAAAAACTAACCGGTGGGGAGAAAGGTCGATCTAAGTATGTCTTATCATTTTCACGCTGATGAAGGGTTGCAGGCTGGCATTCAGCGCATCGCGCACAGCCAGCTCGATAAATCGATCCGCGAGATCGACGACTGCGAACTGGCCCGCCACAAGACCGTTCATCAGGTCCGCAAACGCTGCAAGAAGCTGCGCGGACTGGTGCGTTTGGTACGGCCCGCGATGGAGAAGGTTTACAAAGCGGAGAACAAGGCTCTTCGCGAAGCTGCCCGCAACTTGTCGGACATACGAGATGCCAAGTCGATTATCTCGGCGTATGACAACGTCATGCACCGTTTCGCCGATCAGGTGAATCAGCAGAATTTAGCGTCGATTCGGCGCGAATTGACCGCACGACTTTCCGCCATCGAAGACACATTGGTCGACGAGCGGTTAGTTGTTTTGCGTCAACAACTGGTGACGGTGAAGAATCGGGTGAACGATTGGTCCTTTGACGACAAGACGTTCGATCCAGCCCGCGCGGGGCTCACCAAGACTCGGCAGCAAGCTTTGAAGGCTTTGCGAGAGGCAAAGAAGAACCCCACGACGAATCAGCTGCACGAACTTCGGAAACGAGTGAAGTACCACTGGTATCACTTGCAGATACTCCGTGGGCTTTGGCCTGCAGCCATCAGCCCGCTCATCAGCGAGTCCGGTCACTTGGGCGACGACCTCGGCAATGATCATGATCTGGCTATTTTTGGTAAAACAGTCCGCCAATCACCCGACCAGTTCGGCAGCCCAGACGATGTCCGCGTACTTGAGGGCTTAATCTCCCAGCACCGCAAGCATCTGCAAAAAGCCTGCTTCCGTCGAGCGGCGTATTTATTCGCTGAGGACACCGACGCCTTCACCCATCGATTGGAATCGTACTGGAAACTTTAACTAAGTTTAGATCAGGTTTGGACCGACGCACTAGACTCTGCCTAAATTCGAATCCCATAAGGAAACAATATGAGCTTCTTCCTAATCACAGACGCCAAGACGAAGGCAACGGAAATCGACACGCCAATGGTGACATCACACTCAATTGGCATAAGGATCGCACTATGAACTAGATAGCCTGACTAGTAGGCAGGCCTGAGTGGGAAACGCTCGCTCAGCAGATTTGAGAATCTCAACGCGTACACAACTCTAAGGGGAACCCATGCCTGAACAGAAACTTTCCAAAAAGAAAATTGCGTTTCTCGCTACAGACGGATTCGAACAGGTCGAGTTGACGGAACCTTGGAAACAACTGAAAGAGGCAGGGGCCGAAGTGCATCTGATCTCGCCGAAATCCGGCAAAATCCAAGGCATGCACCATGACAAAACAGGTGATACTTTCACTGTCGACAAGGCTATTCGCGATGCACAAGCCGAGCACTATGACGGCTTGGTTCTGCCGGGAGGAGTTCGTAATCCAGACACGCTGCGTACCAACCCCGATTGCGTGGCGTTTGTGCGCGAGTTCTTTAAGTTGGCAAAACCGGTGGCAGCCATATGTCACGGGCCATGGATGTTGGTGGAAGCCGACGTGGTCCACGAGCGAAAAGTGACGTCGTGGCCGAGCCTCAAGACCGATCTCGTGAATGCGGGTGCGGAGTGGGTTGATGCGGAAGTCGTTTGCGATCAAGGCTTGGTGACAAGCCGCCGTCCCGATGATTTGAACGCTTTCTGCAAGAAGGCCATCGAGGAATTCGCTGAGGGCACTCACGTCGGGCAAACCGTCTAGTTGTTGACGTTTCTCGGTCAAAGCAGCTTATGCAGCAGATCATAGGGCAATTCTGTGTTTATGCGATAAGGCGATTGGTGACGATGCGGATCGCACTACGGGAATCGCCATCTTGGTCGAAACCGTTGGCGAGTTTTGTTACCAAAACATTATGGAACAGCGTTTGCAAGTGTATGAAATC
>JBBSJZ010000690.1:0-3054 GCA_038256795.1 Pirellulales bacterium
CTAAAACGTAAACACGGCCTGTGACATTTGGCCGATGGCGGTTCCCATGACAGAACGTATCGAAACCGAACGTGATGAGAAGTTGCACCAACTTCACCATGACATTCAGAACTGCTTAAATCTGATTTCGATGGGAACCGATGCGTTGGCGCAATCCCGTGATGATGACGCCAGCTTCGCCGAACTCTATGAGATCGTGCGAGAGAACCGAATCGAGGCTTCAAAATTGGTGGACGAGTTTCTCAAAACGGCGTGAGATGAGTGCGACCAAAAAGTAAGTCTGGGTGCCATCTGTCGAAAACACCCGAGCCGGTGAGCCATTATCAGCCATGGCATGGCGAATCGCGGGAATCCCGGTTTAGCGGCCTTCGGTCAGGTCCAGCTCTTTTAAGAATTGGCCGATTTGTCGTTTGCGAAAACGCGGCGAGTCGATTTTGTCCCCGTCCAAGGCTTCGATCCGAATGGAGGCGCCCGAGCCAGGATAGGGTGACCAGCCAAACGTCGCCACTACGATCGACCTCTTCATTCTGCCCAGTAGGATGCGACGCTCGCGCCGGATTTTCTCAGCGGCGTCGTCGGCGCGTCACAGCTTTTAGGTCTGGACGCAGTAGAGTCGCTATGACTCTACGCGACGGGCAACCAATTAGGTCGCCAGCCTGTCATATTGGTCGACTTCCGACCGTTCCTCGAGATCGACTGTCACTAGCGCAACGCATTTGTTAATGATTTCCGTCTCATCCTGATGTTCAAATGATTCAGGCTTAAGCCGTCGTCCGACGGTCGGAAAACGGCACATCGTTTGCGACTGCAGTGGAACTGATCGCTGTCGCTAGCTCGGTTTGAGTTCAAATCGAAGGAGTTCCCGCTTAGCGGTCTGCTCGCACTGGTCAACTAACCGCTCTTCCAAGGTTCTCACATGAAATTCACTCCCCCCTCATTCGATTCCGACCTTGACGTGGAAGGCTTTACGCCGACAGATGCCGAAACGCAAGCTATCGCTGCGGAGGTTGATCGCATCCGGCCACTCATAGAGGACTTCCCCACACAAATCCTGCATATCAACCTCGAATACAACTCCAACAGCGAGGAGTATAGAGTCAAGCTGGCATTGGTCTTACCTGGTCAGACCTTCGCCACGGGCGATGTCAGTGAGGCTTGGGAACCGAGTCTGGAAAAGAGCGTTCAAAAGATGATTCGCCGCATCGAGCACTACAAAGGGACCATGTCTGGCGATCCCGAACAAGCGCGTATTGCAGCGGGGACGACGATGGAGGTCGAACCAAACCGTCGGATGGATGGCCAGCAGGTGGTTGCCGCCGTCGCAAGCGGAAACTATACCGAATTCCGCAAAGCCATGTACCCGATCGAAGAAAGCCTGCGCAACCGAATTGGCCGCTGGGTGCAACGTTTTCCACAGATCGAGGACAAGATTGGAACTCGATTCACTATCGCGGATGTCGTGGAGGAAACGTTCATGCTGGCGTTCGACCGTTATGCGGAATGGCGTCCTGAAATGTTCTTTGGGCAGTGGATCGAGACGCTCATTGACCCAGCGATGAAGGCGATCGCACATGATCCCGAGGGCGAACTGGAAACAATCAGTTTCCAACGCACTTGGAACGAAATGGAGCATTGACTGAAACCCGACTATCGTCTGCTCAAAGGCGGCTGCCATCTTGCAAGTCTTTTGAATGGTACCCAATTTGCCGTTTGTATACATCGCCGTGGCCTGGTTCTCGAGCGACCAATACCTCGACACTCAAAAGCTATTGGAACACTGTGAATATTCTTCTGTTGTGTCCGTCACCGAGAAACTGTTAAAGTTCGATCGAGGCACTGTGAACGCTGGCCGCTTTGCGTCATATCGCAAGGCTGCATTTTGAGTAAAGTTAGCCCGACGCAAACGGAAGGAACCTAACATGTCGAAGTCAGTGGCCGTTGCCTTCATACTTTTTGGTTTAAGCCTCGCTGAACTGCCTGCCATCGCTGGCGACTTTCCGTCACAAATTCAGGCCGGCGAACATCGCCTGCTTCTCAACGGGGAGGGTGCGCGAACAAAGACATTCCTTGAGTTGTACGTTGCGGGGCTCTACTTGACGCAGTCCAGCAACGATGCCGCTCAAATCATCGCGGCCGATCAGCCGATGGCGATTCGCATCAAGATTACTTCGAGCTTCGTCAGTCAGAAGAGCCTCGTTGACTCTTTGCAAGAGGGCTTCAACAATGCGACTGGTGGTGATCCTCGCGAAATTCGCGAACAGATCGACCAGTTCCGCGAGTGCTTCAAGGATGCCATTGCAAAGGGAGATACCTTTGATTTGGTCTACCTTCCAGAGCATGGGGTGATTGTGAACAAGAACGGTAAGCTTAAAGGCGCTGTAGCTGGCATAAAGTTTAAGCAAGCCTTGTTCAGTATCTGGCTTTCCAACAAACCTGCCGACGCCACACTGAAACAGGCACTGCTCACCACCGGCAGAGTCCGCTAGAGGGATGTTTCGAGTGAAGCAACCGTCCCCTGGAGGAAGGGGGCAAGTTGATTGGCGCTGTCCCGAGCGCCACAGCAATCTTGGACCGATTCCTTCATCGCTCCGAGATGATCCAAATCACTAGCCCTGTAGGACAAACTCCTAAACCGCGTTTTGGCAATTTGCGATCTCCTGTTTATCATCTACTTCGAACTGATATCGTCGAGAATTGCTGAGTGGCAATTGCTTCACGAATCGGAAGCAGTACCGATTTCGTCTGGCGTAAACGCATCTTGTAATGAACGCCGGATGTCGCCGCCGCAATCAACAAGTGATCTGCTTGACCAGCGGATTGCCACATGAATCCGGACAAGCCATCAAGCGTTCGGTTGGCCGCATCAGTATATTTTTCGTCGCCAGTCAGATCCCCCAAGTCGATCATCAAATCGGCCCAATCCGGTTCGCCGGAATCCGACTCACGCGGCGGTCGTGACTCACGTAGAAATTCGGGAAAGCGTGTTCCGAGATGATTCAGCGTGTAGCTCCTCGGCGGGAATTCGTCGAGGTACGTGATTGCGAAGCTGTTGAA
>JBBSJZ010000691.1:0-3053 GCA_038256795.1 Pirellulales bacterium
AAACTGTTCAAGAACGATTGTCGACACTCGAAGGCATCTTGCCTGCTGGGATTCGGCCTCAAATGACGCCGCCGTCTTCGATCATGGGGCAGATCATCGTCGCCGGGATTTATCGGCAGAATGGACCCAGTGGCGGGCGACTTGCGCAGGTTGGCAACACCGAGATGATGGCCGAAATGGTCATTGGGGAAAACGACAAGTTCCAAATTTTGGTTTGGATGCCGGGCAATCGGCATGATTTCTCGACGTGGAAGAAAATCGAGACGCAGGAAGTTCAGTGGAACGGTGATTCCGATGCCGATGCGCTGCACGAGAATGTTCCGACCGGTTCTGCCTCGATCAAAATCGAAGGCAAGTCTTACGACACGCATTTTTACAGCGATGCGAAACAACAGCTCGAACTTCGCACGGTCGCTGATTGGATCATTCGACCACGGTTGCTCAAGACCACCGGTGTCGCCGAAGTTTTCATGCTCGGCGGCGATCGCAAACAGTATCAAATCTTGATCGACCCGACGGCGCTACTTGAATACGACGTTACTGTTCAAGACGTGGAACGGGCCTTGCGGGCGAGCAACATCAACACGAGTGGTGGTTTTGCGGTAACCGGTGAAACCGAGCGACCGATTCGCGTGCTGGGTCGTCTGGGACCGGAATCTCGAATTGTGATCGAGGATTTGAAAAAGGTTCCTGTCGGCAACCATGCCAAACGTGCTGTCTTGCTCGATCAAGTTGCTCGTGTGACTGAGGGTCCACAGTTCAAGCGAGGTGATGGCAGCGTCAACGGTCGTCCTGGCATCGTATTCACGACTGTCAAACAACCTCACGTTGATACTCGCAACTTGAGTGATTCCGTCGCGGAAGCTTTCGTCGAAGTCGAAGCGTCGTTGCCAGCCGACATTATCGTCAACTCGGAATTGTTCCGGCTACGAAACTTCATTGACCGAGGAATTTTTAATGTTGCTGAGGCGCTCGTGATCGGTGCGGTGCTAGTCATCATCGTCCTGTTTCTGTTCCTGCTGAACTTTCGCACGACGTTCATCACGCTTACGGCGATCCCACTCTCACTGGTGCTAACGACGCTCACGTTTCGCATCATGGGTTGGCTCAGCGGTACGGAGCTTTCCATCAACGTGATGACGCTGGGTGGGATCGCCGTTGCGATGGGCGAACTCGTCGATGACGCCATCGTGGATGTCGAAAACATTTTCAGGCGTCTCAAGCAAAATAATCTGCTGCCGATCGAACAGCAAAAGCCATCCATCGTCATTGTCTTCGAGGCGAGTAAAGAAATCCGCAGTTCGATTGTGTTTGGTACAGCGGTCGTGATTCTGTCGTTCATGCCGCTGTTTGCACTGTCGGGCGTCGAAGGCCGGTTGTTCACTCCGCTTGGGATTGCCTACATCGTGTCGATCCTGTCGTCGTTTGTAGTTTAGATTACATTGACACCCGTGCTTTCGTTTTAACTGCTGCCGAACTCACGTGCAACGCACCACGAGGGCGATGGTTTTCTGTTGCACGGGCTGAAGCGGGGCGTGTCTTATTTGATCCGTCTGAGCATGGCGATCCCGCGAACGCTACTGGTCTTGACCTGGATTGCCGTTGCTGTCGCCGCGTGGCAAATGTCAATGTTGGGCCGAAACTTTTTGCCTCCATTCGACGAAGGCAGCGTGCAAGTCAATGTCACGCTTCCGCCTGGATCGTCGCTCAACGCATCAAACCAGGTTTCGGGTGCGATTGACTCCGTGTTCCTCTCGATGCAGAAAACCGACGAAAACCCCGACGGTGAAATCCTGCACTTCGTTCGTCGAACGGGTCGAGCCGAAATGGATGAACACGCATCGCCGGTCAACTTCGGGGAGTACATCCTCAGCATGAATCCCGAGTCGCCGACGCAGCGCGACGAACTCATCGCCCAACTGCGTGAGCGGATTAGTGACGAGGCTCCGGGCGTTGATATCGAAGTCGAGCAACCGCTCGCTCACTTGATCAGTCACATGATCTCGGGCGTCTACGCTCAAATTGCGATCAAAATCCACGGCGATGATCTAGACACATTGCGGCGAGTCGCTGAACAAGTGAAGGCCACGATTCAGGATGTACCCGGAATCACGCCGCCAGTTGTGGAACCGATTCAAGAGACGGCGGAGTTACATATTGCGCTGCGAGCGGATGACTTGGCACTGTATGGTTTGACTCGCCAGTACGTCGCGGATGTTTTGCAAACGGCGTTACAAGGCGAAGTGGTCTCTCAGGTTCTCGAAGGTCAACGTCGCTTCGATCTGCTGGTGCGGCTCGAAGAAGAATACCGCACCGACTATGCAAACCTCGATCGACTCCGCATCGACTTGCCTGATCGCGAGGGACAACCTGATCATGGACAGATCGAACTTCGCGAAGTCGCGGATGTGGGCGTCGGGTCTGGGCCAAACTCGATCAACCGTGAGAACGCACGCCGCCGGATTGTCATTCGCTGCAACACCGAAGGCCGAGATTTGGCGGGAGCGGTGGGCGACATCAAGCAGCGCATCGGCGATCAAGTTGAGATTCCGGTCGGCTATTTCATCGAATTCGGTGGGCAATTTGAGAGCCAACAGCGGGCAACCCAACTCATCATCGTGCTGGCAGGTATCTCGGTGATCGGAATGTTCGTGGTGTTGTTGGTTTTGTTCCCGTCGATCCGCATCGTGCTGCAAATTTTGAACGCCTTACCCACGGCCTTCATCGGTGGTGTGATGGCATTGGTCATCACCCAGCAAAGTCTTACGGTTGCGAGTCTGGTTGGCTTCATCTCACTCGGTGGCATTGCCGTTCGCAACGGCATTCTGCTGGTCACACACTACTTCCACTTGATGAAGGAAGAAGGCGAAGACTTTACGCAAGACATGGTGGTTCGCGGTAGCCTCGAACGTCTCGCACCCGTGTTGATGACGGCACTGACCGCAGGCATCGGACTGATACCGCTTGTTCTGGGAGGTCAAGAACCGGGGCGAGAAATCCTCTACCCCGTTGCGACGGTGATCCTTGGCGGACTGACCACTTCGACCTTCTGT
>JBBSJZ010000692.1:0-3053 GCA_038256795.1 Pirellulales bacterium
CGCCGCTGGGACAAGACCTTCTCGACGCACACGGTAGATTCCTCCGGGAGCCGTAAACTGATCGACTCGCGAAGTGGGACAGCACAGGTTGTACCAGCCCCCAGTGTCGATTACCAACAGACTTCCATCTGCATCTTCGAGTATATCGGTAGGATGAAAATCGATGCGACTACCGATAACCAGATCAACCGGTGTGGATTGGTAGGTTGCACCGCTGGGCTCAAGAGTAAGCGCAGTAACTTTCTGCATATTGAACAGCGCAGCGACCAACGTCGGCGATTTTGCTTTAACCAAACGGCTCGAATCCAAGCAGGCTAAGCCGCTGGGAGCAACCGCTCCCATTTGTGCCATGATCGGCATCAGCGATCCAGTGCGAAGGACTCCGTCAAGTGCTGCATGGTCCTTGTCGTAAGCGCCACCGTAGATGGCATGGGCCACGCCGTCACGCTTGCCATCGCCAGGATGGACCAGAAATGTACTGGTAAAGAATCGGTCGCCATTAGGTAGGCTGGCGACTTCGACCGGATTATCCATACCGCCGCTCATGACCGGTTCGATCAGACTTGATTTCGAGTCTGCCTCGGATAATCCGAACAGACGCCGACGATAAATGTGAGCAGCCTCATCGGCCAATGTTTGACCGCCGATCAGGTCATGTTTTTGTCTTGCGAAGGCTCCCTTGCACCAATAGACCCAGCCATCGCGACCAAGATAAGGACCATGAAGATCGTTCGCACAGCCAGTGATTGTTTGACCATCGAACCAGATTTCTCGCTGTTCGCAGAAACCATCGCCGTCGTTGTCGGTTAGTTTCCAGATATGCGGTGGAGCTGTAACCAACATGTCGTTGCCCAAACACAACACGCCTTCGGTAAACGGGAGCTTGTCAGCCGCGACGATTCGGCGATCCATAACACCATCGCCGTCCTCATCGACCAAGCGAACGACGCGATGCAACCGTTGTTCATTGTGCTTTTCAATCGGCTTAGCAACACCAGCTGACTCCACTACGACCAGCCGACCGTCCGAATCCCAGTCGGCCAGCATCGGCCATTTTACCAGTGACTCATCAGCGACCTTTTGGATTGTCAGCCCTGGTGCCAATCTAAAGCTGAGTTCGGCAGTTTGTCCCCAGCAGTTCGCACTACCAATCCAGCACCTACAGAAAACGAAATTTAAGATCAGTAAAAATCCAAGAAAAGTGCTGTATCGCATCAGAGTTACACAGTACATCGTTTGAGCAGTTGCGGCAGAAGGATTCATTGTACACGTTCGCAACGTAACCGTTTGTGCGTTGCCACCACGGCTGGCAAACCGCCGTCGCGTACCAGCATCGTGGTCGGTGATATCATGCAACGGATTTTGTATCCAACCTTGATGAATGAATTTCAAGACGGGCAACATCAAGAGTGGCGATCGGATTGATCACCGCTGCCGTTTCATTTTCCCGTTGGCGTACTTTGGACTGATTGCAATCGCGGTCACCAAGTATCGAACGCACTCACATGGCTGCAGCCACCGCGCCCGAACCGCCAGGTCGTGCCGAAACCGACCCAGTAGCTCTCGACTGTGCCAGTGGACGAACCATAGTTCTGCGACGCGTTAAACATACCGCCGGCAAAGAGATCGAGATCAACGCCGGGCAACAGGTTGGGCATGCCAATACCGCCGCTGATCCGGTGTTCATTGATGTTCGGAAAGATCGCTTGGACGTAATCGACACTGGCTTGCGGCGTGATCGGGCCGAAGCTGGGCGCCACGACGTTTTCGAGGCGTTCTCTGCATAGACATATCCAGTGCGGAGTTTGTACCCGCGGTCAGTGGTGTATTGAAGGCCGGTCTGTACCGCGAATTGGTCGCACCAAAAGGCGCCGAAGAAATCGGTTTCCGACCAGCGGAAGTACATAAAGTCGACTGCGACGAGAAGTTTGCCGCCGATCAGCGACTCGTCCGCAATTCCAATTCCGTATTTGTCGGGGAGTGACACCTTGAAATCCTGGAATGGAATCGTCGGACCGCCAATCTGTACAAAGTTGTCGAACGTGAATTTTTGTTCGGTGTGCCAGTAAGCTCCGATCGTCGTTGTGTCTCGAAGGTCATACGTGAGCCCCAACGCGGCACGTAAGTTGTAGGCGGGTGTGGATGAACTGATGTCGGCAAAGATACCATCCATCGATGCCGATCCGACGGTTCCCTGAAAGCCCATCGAAAGTCGGTCGGTCAATTCAACACCTGCTCCCACGGCCGTCTGTAGCACAGCCATCTCCGCAGAGGTGCCGTTGCTCGCAATCGCGTCGTTATCGTTCACGCCGAGTCCCGAAGCTGTCAGCAGTCCCATGCCGACGGTGGCGGGAAGACCGAGCGCGGTAAAATCCTGCGTCACACCGATGTTGCCGACGATCGAGCCTGGACGCTGCGACTTCGCCGCGAATGGTTGAACACCTGCCAGCGGAATAGGATCGCGAGTTTCGAGATTGATCGTTGGTTCGACCCAACCGCTACTGAAGCTAAACTGGGAACCTTTTTTTTGTGCCAAAGTTGCTGGGTTCAGCGCCAATGAAGTCTGGATATCTTGAGGGCGGGCGATGCCTGCACCTCCCATCCCGCCGGACGCCGGCAACAGACTGGCCTGGAGTTCCACCCCAAAGGCCTGTCCGAAACTCTTCTGCGGTGTAAGCACTGTCACGAGGCCAGCAACGACCGTCACAAAGGTTAGAATCTTCTAATCGACATTTCCGGCACTCCATTGCCTATGACGCTGTGCCGCCAGCAACACGCTACGCGGACTTTTTCTTGAGTCGGAATCTCAAGGATCCATCCACCTCGAATTTTCGGCGCATTCTTTACGATTGACCGATCATCGGGGGAAAAATCCGCAGCAAGCGAACAACCGTAAAAAGTTCACAGACCTGCGGACCACCCGAAACCTCGATCTACAATCCTACGAGCGGACACGGGCACGAAGACTTTGAGCCATCGTGATTGGCGTTCAGGCCGCCAGCTTAATCCCGGTCACGGCTTCGCTACCTTGATCAGCGAGCGATTGGCGCGGA
>JBBSJZ010000693.1:0-3036 GCA_038256795.1 Pirellulales bacterium
CTATCTCCCCCTCTCCCCCTCTCCCCCTCTCCCAGATTCCCTCTCTCCCCCTCTCCCAACTCCTCCCACGTTCGTGAAAACAACAAAAGATTAGCAATGAAACAATTTATGAAACGACTAACCAACCAAGCGTGGTTCTTGCAAGCGATTGCCTTTCTCGCGATCGGCTTCGCTGCTGCTTGGTGGATGCGCGGTCCGAGCGGTCCGTCCGAATCGTCGCCGACAATGATGACTGACGTTTCAGGTGGCGACGGTGCTGAGAAGGCTTCGATCTGGACGTGCAGCATGCACCCACAAATCCGGCGTGACGGGCCTGGTAGTTGTCCGATCTGTGGCATGGACTTGGTGCCAGTCAAGAAATCAGTGGGCGGTGTTCGCACGATTTCTATTCACGCTGACATCAAGAAGTTGATGAATATCGAAACGGTGCCCGTGTCGCACCGATATGTGACTGCCGACGTTCGTATGGTTGGAAAAGTTGAATACGACGAAACAAGGTTGTCGCACATAACGGCTTGGGTATCCGGGCGACTCGATCGACTCTACGTCGACTTTACGGGCGTTGAAGTCAACAAGGGCGATCACATGGCATACATCTACAGCGAGGAGCTGTACACCGCGCAAGAAGAATTACTTGCCGCGATTGAGTCCAACGCGAGCCGCCCATCTTCGCGGTTCGTCAAGCCGATCGACTTGGCCGAATCCGCCCGTGAGAAGTTGCGGTTGCTGGGGATTACGGAGAAACAGATTCAGGAGATTGAACAAAAAGGCAAAGCCGATGAACACATCACGATCTATTCACCCATCGGCGGCGTGGTGATTGAAAAGCTCCGGCAAGAGGGCGACCGGGTCCGCACGGGTGATCGCATCTATACGGTCGCTGACCTGAACCATCTCTGGGTTCAGATGGATGCTTACGAGTCGGATTTGGCGTGGCTGAGGTATGGCCAAGAAGTGGAATTCACAACCGAGGCTTATCCGGGAGAGGTGTTCAAGGGCCGCGTGGCGTTCATCGACCCGGTGCTCGACAAGATGACGCGAACGGTCAAGGTCCGCGTCAACGTTTCAAACGAAGATGGGCGACTGAAACCAGAGATGTTTGTTCGTGCGATCGTTCGATCCAAAATTGCGGCGGGCGGAAAAGTGCTCGACGCTTCACTCGCGGGGAAATGGATCAGCCCGATGCATCCAGAGATTGTCAAGGACGAGCCAGGTGATTGTGACATTTGCGGAATGCCGCTCGTGAAGGCGGAATCGCTCGGCTATGTCACTGCGGAACCGAGCGATACGGCCAAGCCGTTGGTAATACCGGTGACCGCAGCATTGCTAACTGGAACGCGTGCGATCGTCTATGTCCAAGTTCCCGATGCAGAGGAACCGACTTACGAAGGCCGCGAAATCGTTCTCGGTCCTCGTGCCGGTGATTACTATTTGGTCAAGGCAGGCCTGAAGGAAGGAGAACTCGTTGTCACCAACGGGAACTTCAAACTCGACAGTGCCCTGCAAATCTCTGCCAAGCCGTCCATGATGACGCCCGAGGGAGGTGGTGGCGCAGGCGGACATAATCACGGAGGAGAGTCGATGCCAACCGGGGATGGCGATGAAATGCAGATGGCGGTGGGGAACGGAATGTCGCTGCCGCGTGAACTGAAAACGCAATTGATGCAAACGATCGAATTGGTTGACGCCATCGGTGACGCAGTCGAGGCGGCGGAACTCAATCAAATCCGTGAGTCGTTCGCGTCTCTTGGAAAGAACATTGCCGCGGTTGATCCGAATGCACTTCCAGGTGACATGGGTGACCAGCTTGCTGAGTTTGTGATGCTGCTTGGCAATGATGCCGTCGAGGGAAGTGATGTTCATTCGATACAAGATGCGGATCGGGTGTCGTTGGTATCCAAGCGGCATGCCGAACGATTGCAAGAGATGTTCGGGCTGTTTCCTGCCGGGCACCAAATGGAAGAAAAGCAACTGGAGGTGCCTGATGCGTTTCGTCAACAGTTGAGCCAGCTCATTCCGCCTTACCTTGCCATCAGCCGGTCACTCGCGGCAGACGATTCAAACGCGGCGATCGCCTCCGTCGATGGGCTGCATCAGGCGGTTAGTTCGATCAAAAACCTGTCGCTTCAGGGAAAGACAGCCGAGCGATGGAAGGTGGAACAGAACAGTTTGTCAAAGATCACCGCGAGGCTCGCAAAGGCGACCGACTTGGACACGATGCGATCTGCGTTTGCGCTGCTTTCAGATCAGCTTTTAACGTTGCAGCGATCGTTCGGATTTGCCGGAGTCGATCAGTTATTTGAACTACATTGCCCGATGGCTTTCGATGGTCGCGGCGCGAGTTGGATTCAAAACGACGATACCGTTCGCAATCCGTATTACGGAGCGTCGATGCTGAAGTGCGCCGATCGTGTGGAGAAGTTGGGAGTTGGGAGTAAGGAAGAGGGGGAGTCAGTGAGAGAGGGAGACAAGGAGAGGGGGAGTACGGGAGCAGAGCATCAGCACTAAGTGGACTCCTTGTCTCCTTGTCTCCTTGTCTCCCAACTAAACAAAAATGCCAGACACTTCCGAACTCCCTGATGATATCAAACAAGCTCGCAAGTCATTCCTCGGCGGCCTGATCTGGTTCTGCCTTCACAACAAGCTTGTGATTCTGCTGGTCGTGCTGGCCACGTTGACGTGGGGCGCGATGGTCGCTCCGTTCGATTGGAACTTGGGTGGATTGCCTCGCGATCCCGTGCCTGTCGATGCGATCCCGGACATCGGCGAGAACCAGCAGATCGTCTTTACCGAGTGGATGGGACGATCGCCACAGGACGTTGAAGACCAGATCGGATATCCGATGACCGTTGCGCTCCTGGGCATCCCTGAAGTCAAGACGATCCGCAGTTATTCGTTGTTTGGTTTTTCGTCGATCTTTATCATTTTCAACGACGATGCCGAGTTCTATTGGTCGCGAAGTCGCGTCCTCGAAAAGCTAAACAGTCTTCCCTCTGGGACTTTGCCGGAAGGAGTGCAGCCCGCGCTTGGACCTGA
>JBBSJZ010000694.1:0-3033 GCA_038256795.1 Pirellulales bacterium
GCACTTCTTCCAGCGAGCGTTCGCGGCCGGGTACGTCATGCACCCAGCCCGTGGAGTTTCGAGGACAAGCCGAAGCCGTCAACGATGTCAGCCCGTGGCCGCAAGCTGACTGCGCCAACCCCACGCGAGGCGAACTCGCGGAAGAACAATATTCAGAACGAATCAATAATAACCCAGACTGCCTGAACGGCCTAGGCTGCCGTGCTGTCTTGGTTGAAAAATCGCTGCAAAATCAATGCTATCAAACGTTTAGGTCGACAATCGTTGTCGGCTCGGAAATCGCGCACCGAGACCCCGCTGGGTCTCGAGTGGGTGTGTCATTGGCCGACGTCGTTAAGGTACGTGCCCAGGATTCCTGGTCAACAGCAGTTTTTTGAAATCGTTTTTCGAGCCTTCGGAATGCGTCAGTAAACCTTTACCCGGTGATAACTTGCGGCTCGCTTCGCCGGCCGCGGACATTCGCCCAGTATCCCACCACTTCGGGTGGTTTGCTAATGTGGGTGATCAGGTCGAGCGTCGATTTGGCGGTAGCGAGTACTGTTTGAGTCAGCGTCTCCGGTCAGGCAAGATGTGGCGACTGTCTGGCTAAATCAGCCAAATGACCCAAACCTTTCCTTGATTGCTAATTTGAGTTCTCGAGCCGCTTTCGGCACGACGGGCGACGGACTACCTTAGTCGCTCGGAAATTTGGATCGACGGTTCACCACCTGCGGTAAGGCTTTGGCGTCATGTCTACTCAATCGCCTGCTCATTTGGCCGTCGATCTGGGAGCGTCGAGTGGACGCGTGATCACGGGGACACTGGAAGGCTCGCGTCTGCATCTGGATGTCGTGCACCGTTTTCCCAATGCTGCCGTTCGGGTCCACGATTCACTGCAGTGGAACACGTTGGCACTGTGGCAAAACATCCTCGATGGATTGCGAGCGGCGCGGACGCTGCGCCCGTCCATCGCTTCGGTCGGCGTCGATACTTGGGGCGTCGACTACGTTCTTGTTGATGCTCAAAACCTCGTGACCGGGCCGGTTCGTTCTCATCGTGATCCGCGAACCCGAGGCATGTTAGAAGCCGCTCTGAAACGAGTGTCACGACGCGAATTATTTCAAGCGACGGGTCTCCAGTTCATGGAGATCAACACGATCTACCAATTATTTGCTGCCGCCGAGTCGGGTGAATCATCGCTTCGATGTGCCGACGGGTTCATGATGATGGGTGACTACTTTCACGCGTTACTCACCGGCCGTCGAAGCATCGAAGCGACCAATGCTTCGACGACTCAAATGCTCGATCCAAGGACCAAAACCTGGTCCCTTCCGATTTTGGAGAAGTTGGGCATCCCCGCTCAACTCTTTGCTGCGGTCGTCGAGCCGGGCACGACCCTGGGGCCGATCCAGTCGTCCGTCGTTGCCCAAACAGGTCTCGAGGGTGTGTCCGTCGTGATCCCCGCCACGCATGACACTGCCTCCGCGGTACTCGCGGTGCCTGCGGAGGGTTTCGCACCGGCGAAGACGACGTGGTGCTACATCAGTTCGGGTACTTGGTCGCTGATGGGTTGCGAATTGGCCAAGCCGCTGATCAATGATCTTTGCGAGGAGTTGAACTTCACCAATGAGGGTGGCGTTTACGGCAGCACTCGCTTGCTCAAGAACATTGGCGGGTTATGGATCTTCCAACAAATCCGTCGCTCACTCGAGCGCCGTGATGCAGCCGTGTCGTGGGAGGCAATGGTGAGCGAAGCGGCGGCAGCGAAACCGTTCTCTTTGCTGCTCAACCCGGATGAGCCATCACTCACCGCACCCCATGACATGATCGATGCGATTTGTGCCTATGCCGGCCGCACCGGCCAGTCGGTGCCGACCGACAATGGCGTGCTGTACCGAGCGGCGCTCGAAGGCTTAGCGCTCCGCTATCGAAGCTGTCTGGGCATGCTCGAACGACTCGTCGGTAACCGCATCGACGTGATCCACATCGTCGGCGGCGGCGTGCAAAACGAACTGCTCTGCCAAATGACCGCGGACGCTTGTGACCGAGTGGTGATTGCCGGCCCGGTTGAAGCCACCGCGATGGGCAACGTGCTGATGCAAATGCTCGGCACCGGCCGCTTGCATTCGAACGACCAAGCCCGGCAACTCGTCCGCAACAGTTGCGATGCAATCCGTTACGAACCACAAGCCTGTGATCGTTGGCACGAACCCGCCAAGCAATTCGAATTACTCTGTTGAACTTTTCCTCCCATCTCTCGTCCGAGCACTGATCGCTCCGATTGCGGGGCGGGCGAGTGTGACGAAGGCTGTTTTTTCCCTACAACCACCGCAAATCCCGACCCATGTCCGACGAAACTCTTTCGCAACGCAAAGACGAAATTCGCAAAGCCGCACACGCCGCCCGCAAGGACCAGCCCGATAAGGAAAGCGTCAGCCGGGCCATTACGGATCGAGTCATGCAATTGCCGGAGTACCAATCGGCCCATTGCGTGATGTGGTACATCGATGTCCGTGACGAAGCGCGCACGCGTCATGCGCTCGGCGACGCGATCGCGGGTGCCAAAAAAATTGTGATTCCCTACTGCGTCGATGGCGAGCTCGAATTGTTCCATTTGGAAACGATGGATGAGTTGGCGACGGGGATGTACAAGATCCTCGAACCGCGTGAGGACTTGCGAGACGTCGCCGCCAAGAAAGTCGGCGTCAGTGAATTGGATTTGATTCTCGTCCCCGGTGTCGCGTTCGATGCCCGCGGTGGACGCACCGGGCACGGCAAAGGCTACTACGACAAGTTGCTCGAAAACGCCAAGCCCGAAACGCCGCTCGTTTCGCTCGCGTTCGAGTGCCAAATGTTTGACGAGATCCCGATGCAAAGCCATGACATCTACATGGACAAAGTCGTCACCGAAACTCAAGTTTACGAAGGCGTAGGACGAAGCGGATGAACCTGCATGACTTAGTCGAAGACACCTACGCCGAGGGGTTTCGAAGTATCTACGGCGAGATTCTCATCACCGCGCGCGACGAGAAATGGCTACGTCACTGTGTGCAC
>JBBSJZ010000695.1:0-3027 GCA_038256795.1 Pirellulales bacterium
GATCGCAGCGAAGGCGGCTTGGGCATCGGCTTGGCGTTGGTCAAGAGCCTTGTCGAACTGCACCGGGGAACGGTCACGGTTCACAGTGCAGGCATCGGCAAGGGTAGCGAGTTCACCGTGCGATTGCCGGTTGCAACCAATGGACAAGTTCAACACGGTTCGCCTGCGAAACAATCGACAGCAACAGCGACTAACTACCTGCGTGTCTTGGTAGTGGATGACAACGTGGATGCCGCCAAGATGTGCTCGATGCTGCTCAGGACGTGGGGTCACGAAGCACTTATGGCCCACAACGGCCCCGACGCCCTCGGGCGGGCGACCGGCTTTCATCCGCACGTCATTCTCTGCGACATCGGATTACCCAAAATGGACGGCTACGAAGTCGCCCGACACATCCGCCAGAACCCGCATCTGGAAGGCGTGATTTTGGTGGCCGTCACCGGCTACGGACAAGACACCGACAAGCAACGCTCAAAAGAGGCCGGGTTCGATCTTCACATGGTCAAACCCGTCGAGTCGGCCGACCTTAAAGAATTGCTGGCCGGAATCCATCCCCCTAAAACGTAAACACGGCCTGTGAAATTTGGCCGATATTGGTTCCCATGACAGAACGTATCGAACTGGAACGCAATGAGAAACTCCGCTATCTGCATCACGAGATTCAGAACTGCTTGAGTGTCATTTCAATGGGAACCGATGCGTTGGTGCAATCCCGTGATGATGACGCCATCTTCGCCGAACTCTATGAGACCGTGCGAAAGAATCGAATCGAGGCTACAAAGTTGTTGGACGAGTTTCTCAAAACGGCGTGTGATGAGTGCAAGTAAATAGGAATGAACTCGCCCGCACACGACAAGAAACAACCATGACCACGAACAACACACCGACAATCCGTCAACCGAATGAAGGTCGTACCATTGCCGTTGTTGGAGACGTGTACCGTTTCATGGCGACGGGAGAAGACACGAACGGCAAATATGCCATGTGGGAAGCGATTGTGCCTCCGGGCGGCGGTCCTCCTCCGCATGTTCACAGTCGGGAGGAAGAGAGTTTCTATATCTTGGAAGGCGAAATTACATTCCAGATTGGTGAGGAGCGTGTCGTCGCAACAGCAGGGATGTTTGCCAACATGCCTGTGGGGTCGCCGCATTCATTTAAGAACGAAAGCAGCCAACCAGCAAAGGTAATTATCGCCGTCGCACCGGCAGGGCTGGAGGAAATGTTCTTCGAGTTCGGCGTTCCGCTGTCAGAAGGTTCAACCTCTGCATTACCGCCGACAAAGGACGAGATCGAGAAATTGCTGAAAAGTGCTCCCCGCTATGGAATCGAAATCAGAGTGCCGCACCATGATTGAGGACAAGTCGGATGGGATTCGGCAGTACGTCCACGAGCAAACCGGCTTTAATCTGCTTCGACTTCAGTTTACTGGATCGGCTGGATGAAACTATTTATCACCATCTTGGGCTCTCTGAGCCTGTTTGCCGTCGCCGCATTCTGTGGATTCGGCTTCTTGGCGACGTTTGAGCCGACCGACGATGTGGCTCAGTTCATGGCGTTTCGAATCGGTTACGCCGTGATCGGCATTGGCTGCTTGGTCGGCGTTTGGCTCTGGATCGCAAAACCTGTTCGTAAATGAAGAAACTGAACTGAAGGGATTGATAATGGACCAAAAGATCGTCAAGAAGCTCGAAACCGAAATCGAAAAAGCTATCGCTGAGATCATTATGAAAATGGGCTTGAAGCGATTGCCACTTCTTCCCAGTCACAAGACGATGCACTTAATGTCGAAAGCTGCGGTCACGGTCTACGAAACCGCCGTGGAGAATCAGCGGGAGCCACCAGATGAGTGATGACAGCGGAGTAACAACGACTGCGGACTTCGAGAAGCTGGATATCCGAGTGGGCACAGTCATTGAGGCCACACCTTTCCCTGAAGGGAAATATTCGAGTCACGTCCTGCTGATCGATTTCGGACCTGAACTGGGAATGAAGAAATCGTTGGCGAAGTTGGTGCCTAATTACGAGGGCGATGAAATCCTTGGTAGGCAAGTGCTATGCGTTGTCAACTTCCCACCCCGGCAGATTGGCAAGCACCAATCGGAAGTCCTGACGCTTGGTGTTCCCGACGAGATTGGCAACGTCGTGTTGCTACGACCCGATCATGATGTGCCGCTGGGCGGAAGGCTCTACTAATGCGATTCATTGTTCTTGCACTGTTAGCACTCGGCTTTGGGTCTCAGGTGATCGCCCAAGACGTTGCCAAACTGGACCGAGAAAGTCAGGGCAAACTGAGAGCCATTGCGGCTTCGATGTCAGAGGCGATGAAGGCAGAAGACGAAGCAGCAGTACGGCAACAATTCGAGCGGGCCATCGAGTTGATGGGCGATCAGGCGGGACTGCCAGAATCGCCAGACGAGTACCGTGCCGTTCCTAAAAATGCACGCACCCTCTCTGCTGATGAATTACCGACAGCATTCGACGCCTACATCCCGTATATCGAGCGTCAAAACTGGTGGCGAATCGGCCTCGATCCGTCGAAGATGAATCATTCGCTGCGGGAAGTCGCCACCGTTATTGAAGGTTGTTTGGCGGCAAGTCAAGTAAGTGAGCCCAACGCTGAAAAGCTACTTGCCATCGCCAGAGATGCAGGTGACTTTCTGATTTGGACTCAGCAGCAAGCGGAAACGGGCGTGTTTCCGTTTCCAGCCGTGCGAAACGGCAAGGGCCGACCCTTCGAGGTCGCCGAAGCGTTCTATCGTCGTGCCGAGAACAACGGGACTCTAGAACAGGTCATCAGGAATGGTTGGGCCGTCGAGGATTTCGACGATGGCGGCTTACAGTTCGATAACGGGCTGGCAGGAGTCGCTCTCGTTCGGCTTTACGATGCCACGAGAGACGACCGTTACAAGCAGGCAGCGATCAAGGCCGCAGACTGGGCGATGAGTCGTCGAGTTGTGACGAACTGGAATTACAACAGCTTTAGCGCCTTTCTCCTCGCCGAGACCTACCGAATGACCGGCAACGAAA
>JBBSJZ010000696.1:0-3027 GCA_038256795.1 Pirellulales bacterium
GGGCGCCACGATCATAGTTCATGCGGCCACTCCAGGGCTCTGCCAGCTCAAGATCAGCGGCAAGTTTGCGTAAGTACGCGACTACGAATCCAGTACTCTCTGCGGGTCCGGCAATCTATGACGATACGACAGGGTCGGCAAGGCTCGGTATCACCTGCCCGGCTTTGAGTCGTGGACAACCCGCAAAAAGACTTAATTTGCTAGACTCCTTCGCAGAGCGAATCAAACTTGCTGATTCGCGTCCCTATCGCCGTCCACGAGCGCCGACAAAGTTCAACGTTCGATCGATGGATGCACGCGAATGATACTTGATTAGCAGCGCATCAAATGCAGTTCGGTGAACGCACGCCAACAAGACATCTTCAATTTCCAGAAGCTTTCCGCGGTTTTAGCCGATTTTTGGTTCGTGACAAGGCGACTCGGTGACGACTACGGCCGCGCGGAGTTTATTTCACAACACATTGATGGCGAAACGTTTCTTCGCGTCCAATTAACGCCGACACATAGAGTCCGTGATGAAAACAGATTTGACAATCAGCGATCTAAAACAACAGCTCGACGACATTCAAAAGCGGTATCCGGCCTTCAAAGAAGACGACTTGTTCGTATGTTGGTTTCTGCGTGCTTACCTGACTGAGGACGAGAAGTCCGCAGCAGACGCTGTGACTGGAGGATCAGGTGACAAGTGTGTCGATGGTGTCTTGATCGACCACAAGTCCAAGGGTGTCTTTATCTTGCAAGGCAAGTACCGACAGAAGGTTTCCGGCAAGTCAGAAAAACGCGGTGATGTAATTAGCTTTGCCAACGTAGCTTCACCCATCGCGAATTTAGACTCGGGACCTTTTGAAGTGCTGACCAAGAACATGCAATCTCACACGGCTAGCCTGCTGTCTCAGGCCCGCTTGTTCGTAGTCGACCAAGGATACCGGCTGTGGATGTATTACGTAACGCTGGGTAATGTCAGCAACAATTTGGTCGAGGAGTCCCGAAATATTGTCGCCAATGCTGCGTATGACGCGGTAATGGAAGTTCTCGACGGTAAACGATTGATGCACTTGCTTCGTGACTACCTGGATGGCGTCGCACCACCGATCCCGACTTTGGACCTAGAGCTTGAGCAGCATTCGGGAGTTAGGGTAAATGGAGTACTGAATCGTTTCGACACGATGAACAAGATCGATTCGTGGGTGTTCTCGATGCGAGGTGATTCGGTCGCGAAGATGTTTGAGTTTGCCGGCATCCGCTTGTACGCTCGAAATATTCGCGGCTTCCTCGGTGAGAAGACGGCAATTAACGAAGGAATGGCGAAAACTCTAACCGAAGAGCCGGATCATTTCTTCTACTACAACAACGGCATCACGATCCTGTGTGACCGCGCGGAAAAGCGTGGTAGCGGCGGAACGGAGTATCTGCGTGTGAGCAACCCGCAGGTGATTAACGGCCAGCAAACTTCACGAATGTTGGCGGCGGATAAAAAACGTGCCGCCAAGGCTAGCGTGTTGGTCAAGGTGATGCAGGTGCCTCGTGAACCGGGTGCCGAAGGTCAGGATGGATTCGATGCGTTAGTTTCTCAGATTGTTGCCAATACGAACTGGCAGAACGCAATCAACTACGCCGACTTGATATCCAATGATCGAATTCAGATTGAGATCGAGCGAGGCATGCGGAAGCTGGGCTATGCCTATTTGAGAAAGCGACAAAAGAAAAGCGAAGCTCGAAAGATCTACGGAAAGATATTCACGCTAGTTGGCAAAGAAGAGATCGCCCAAGCGGTCGCCGCTTGTGAATTGGATCCGATCACTGTCCGCGAGGGAAAGAATCGCCTGTTCGGTGAGCATTACCAGGACGTGTTCCCCAGCACTGATGCCTTCTTCTACCTGACGCGATACTGGGCCAGAAAGCAAATCTACCTTTCCAGCCGTGGGAAGCCACAGCGAGGCTATGCCAGCTGGATGGCGCTTCATTTCATTTGGAAGTGGCTCGAACCATTGCTGCAAACGTCGGATTTACAAAACCGCTTCTGTTTACTGTGCTCCCTCCGCGACGACGAACTTTGCAGGCCGTTGTCACAAGCAATTGACATTGCATTCATGGAATTGATGCAGTACTACGCGGCGAACAAAGGAAAGGGAGATTCGATGCTCGACCATTCGACGTTCTTTCGTAACAAACGCGGGCGTCACACCGAGTTCGAGAAATTTTGGAAGTCGAAAGCGACACGGCAGGATCGATTTGCTGCGGCCTGGGCGAAGGTAGCGAAAGCACTGGCAGACTAAACATTGTTTGACAGGCTGAACGCTTTTAGGCATCTTGATAAGTACGCTGGCCGTCTTATGGACCCAGCGACGTTGCTCTCGGGTTTCGGGAAATACTTTGCGGATCATGACCGCCCCGCAGAAAAGAAAATGTACCGGAGGTCTTTTCTTCACCCGCGCGTCCTTTCCGATGGGCGCGGCTTGTTTTCCAAGTTCTGCGATGATCGCCTTGAGTCGATCCGAGTCGAATACCCGAGAGGCTTTGCTTAGCGATGACCGCGATGTTTTTGCGCAACCGAGTCGCTTCTTGACCTTGGTTAGTTCGCTGGCCTGCGGGATCGACCGCAGGGCAGTCACGGTTGGGTTGAACAAATATAGGAGGACCAGCATGCAGTATTGGTCGTAGTGCAGATCTCTGTCGCCAGCCGAATCTCGATCGCACATGTCATTGTGCAATCTTTCCAGTCTTGGCGCGATCATGTCGAGACACTTGAGCCCCTGCAGGTGCGTTGGCCCACGACTGGTGGACTCTTGAGAAATTTTCGAGAATACGCTCAGGAGATCCCCATGCCAGAAAGTCAGAAACGGAAGCGACGCTCGTTTAGCGACGAGTTTAAACAAAGTGCGGTCAATTTGATTGTCAAACAAGGCTATTCATTCAAGGCTGCTGCCGAAGCTGTGAACGTCGATGTGACAAGCCTTCGCGGTTGGCATCGGCAGCTCGCGCCGCAGCCGGTGCCGTGCTCCGAAAACTCTACACTCAAAGAACTCA
>JBBSJZ010000697.1:0-3021 GCA_038256795.1 Pirellulales bacterium
CCAAAAGCACCCATTGGGACACGGACGCCGTTTTCGACCAATAGCAATCCGGAAACGCTCAACTCAGACGCTGCTACCAGCCCGACTGCACCCCCTGAAGGCAAGTATTTCTTTATCGATCCGAATCGCTGTATCGGTTGTGAGTCGTGTGTGCAGGCGTGCAGCGAGTGTGATACGCACAAAGCACTCCATGATCCATCTGGAGACGGTCGATCGATACGAGTCGCCTCAAACATTGCCAGTGGTTTGCATGCACTGTGACTCACCGACGTGTGCCGAAGTATGTCCAGCCGACGCGATCAAGCGAACCGAAGACGGCGTGGTGCAGTCGGCGCGGAAGCCACGCTGCATCGCGTGCAACAACTGCGTGCTGGCGTGCCCGTTCGGAGTTCCCAAGATGGAAACTTCGATGGAACTGATGATGAAGTGTGACATGTGTTACGACCGCACGAGCGTTGGCAAGAAGCCGATGTGCGCGACGGTTTGCCCCAGTGGTGCACTGCATTTCGGCACGATGAGCGAGATCGAAGAGATGCGACCTCAGAGTCGACCGAATAATGAATTTCGCTTTGGTGGCCAAACGATTCGCACCAAAGTCCAGATGATGGTACCGCGTGGTTCATCGATTACGCATTTGGACGTTGCCGACGGAATGTTTGGTAGCGAGATCGACGATGAAAACGACGATGCGATGATGGCCGGTGCCATATTTGAATTACCGATTGTGTAATTGTTGGTGTTTAGGATTTCGTCCAATACCGCTCAATTAGTGAGCCGTAGGCGCTAGCCTCGGGCCCCGTGACTGCAAGCGTTTTACCGAGTAGAGGCCCGCGGCTAGCGCCGTCGGCTTACTTTGAAAGAGAACCTTAATCATGAAACCTGATAGTGGCCCACTGCACAACTTTCCCGATGGCAAATCGGAGGCGGAGCAGCCGAAGTGGCGGAAAGATTTTCCAATCGATGTCGAGGCCGACGAGTACGGTGCCCGTCGCGACTTCACCAAATTCATGGTGTTGACCAGCCTGGCATTCGTGTGCGGGCAATTTTGGATTGGCGTGCAGAGTCTTTTTCGCAATGACGATCACGAACCGCGCGAAATCGCCAAGGTCAACGACTTGAAGGTCGGTCAGTCCGTCTTGTTTCATTACCCGACCGAGCACGATCCCTGCTTACTGATGCGGTCCTCGGAAGACACGTTTCTCGCTTATTCCAATCAATGCACACATTTGGTGTGTCCTGTGCGTCCCGATTTGAAGCACGACCGATTGCATTGCCCATGCCATGAAGGTTTCTTTCAAGCGAGTACGGGAAGTCCGCTAGCCGGTCCACCACGGCGTCCGCTGCCCAAGATTATTTTGAAGATTGAGGATGGCATTATTTACGCGACCGATGTGGAGCTGAGAAACTCATGACCGATCGCTCTCAAACTCGCCGCCAGCGACTCGCGATCGTTTATGGAATCATGATGATCGTCTTGTTGCTGGTCATCATGCAACTTTGGTTGTTGACCGCAACGATGAGTATGTGGCTGGGCGGCAACTCTGGTGTCGTCTGGCCTGCTGCCGCAGCAAGCCTCATTTGCCTGGGCTTGAATCTTGGTTTAATGCGATATCTGGTTCGACTGGATCGCTGATGGAATCCGAACATACCGAAACTCGCCCGAGCGTGGAGGAGGCTGGACAACCCTGGCGAAAGGCCATCGCAACGCTCACCCCGGCATATTTCGCTCTCGTGATGGCGACCGGCATTGTTTCAGTCGCCTGCCACCTGCTGGAAATGCCTTGGATTGCGAAAGTATTGTTTGGCATTAACGTCATTTCATTCTTGGTTTTGTGCGGCCTTTCCATTATTCGTATCGTCATTTTTCCTCGACTAGTTTTCGTTGACCTCATCGACCATCAAAGAGGCGTCGGATTCTTTACGACTGTCGCGGCCTGCAGCGTTCTCGGGATTCAGTTTCTGGCGATTGCCGGACTCCCTGTCGTTGCGATCGGACTATGGGGAGTAGGCGTCGTGCTAGGGTTTGCGTTGACCTACACCATCTTCACAAGCTTTGCCGTCAAAGCATCCAAGCCTTCGTTGGCCGAAGGGATTCACGGCGGTTGGCTCGTTTCGGTGGTCGCTGCGCAATCGGTTTCTTGACTCGGTGGAATGTTGGCCGAACTGTTTGGCCCCTATCGCGAAGTGACATTCTTCTTCTCGCTATCCTTGTGGTTGGGCGGCGGGATGCTTTACATCTGGATTGTCTCGTTGATCTTCTATCGGTACTCGTTCTTTCCGATGAGCCCAGCCGATCTGACGCCGCCTTACTGGATCAACATGGGCGCGATGGCGATCTCGACACTGGCCGGTGTTTCGTTGATTTCACTCGCTGACGACTCACCCATTTTGATTCAGGTCTTGCCGTTCATGAAAGGTTCTTCGTTACTGTTCTGGGCCACGGCAACTTGGTGGATTCCGATGTTGGTTACGCTTGAAGTTTGGCGACATGGCTACATGCGATTTGCAATCGTTTACGATCCCCAATACTGGGGTGCCGTCTTCCCAATTGGCATGTACACGGTATGCACCTATCGCGTGGCGAAAGAATTGGACCTACCGTTCCTATTCGCGATTCCGCATGCGTTCATTTACATTGCCCTGCTCACCTGGGCATTGACGTTCACAGGCATGTTGCGATCGTTCTGGGAAAGCGACCTTTGACACCGTCACGGTTGGTTGAGTAAAAACCGGATAAGCTTGGCCTATTCACGTGCTCGCGCTCCGGGAATTCGTAGCGTTGGGGCTTCGGTCGTCGTCTCTTTGAGTCGACTGCGGTACCCCGCAAGGATGTCGCTGCGGGTCACGATCCCCACCAGTTGAGGAGGTGACGAGCGAGTGACGACGGGAAGTCGCCCGATGTCGTGATTGAGCATGTGATCCGCCGCCTGCCGCGCGGTGCTGTCCCCGTAAACAAATCGTGTTGGTTGGACGGTGAGATTTCCAACTGGTGCGTTAACGTCGAGGTCTGGGTTCAACAGA
>JBBSJZ010000698.1:0-3012 GCA_038256795.1 Pirellulales bacterium
GATCGAGAACGCGAGTGTCGACACGAACGTGATGCAGATGAGACGATGCATGAGAGAAGATCCGAGATGAGGTGAACGAACTAGGGAGAATTCGACGTCGTCGATTGAGATCGGCGAATGGCTTTGGTCAGTAGGCGATCGAAGGTCGCGGCGAAGGCCTTCTTGTCTTGGTCGCCGTACGGCGCGCTGCCGCCGGTGACCATGCCGCCACCTCGCAAATCGTCCATGAAGTTCCGCATCGACAATCGGGAGGCAATGGTGTCGGGTGAATACTCGTCGCCACGTGGATCGATGACATACAATTCCTTGTCGACCAACAAACCCGCGAGGGGTAAATCCGCAGTGATCGCGATGTCGCCGGGTTGTCCGTGCGAGACGATGTAGCGATCGGCTTGGTCGGCACCGTCACGAACCTGGATCGACTTCACCTGCGGCGAATCCGCGGGCGTATCGAGCAATCGATTGGCGACCAAGATCGTTTCGAGATTCAACCGTTTTGCGGCTCGAAACACGATCAACTTGACTTCGACGGGCGCAGCATCGGCATCGATCCAGATTTTCAAACCATTCCTCCAACATTCTCATCCGATCGTGATGCTCATTCCGCGGACTATGCCAATAGCGCTTCGACGACTTCGCCGTGAACGTCGGTCAAGCGATAGTCGCGACCTTGGAAGCGGACGGTGAGACGTTTGTGATCGAAACCGAGCAGGTGCATGATCGTGGCGTGCAAGTCGTGGACGTGGACGGGGTTCTCGGCGACATTGAAGCCGAGTTCGTCGGTCGAACCGTAGACGGACCCGGCTTTGACACCGCCGCCGGCCATCCACATCGAGAAGGAATTGGGATGGTGGTCACGACCGTCATCGCCACCTTGGACCATCGGTGTGCGTCCGAATTCGCCGCCCCAGATGACGAGCGTTTCATCGAGCATGCCCTGGCGTTTGAGATCCTGGACGAGTGCCGCGCAAGCTTGGTCCGTGGCCAAGCAATTTTTGGCGAGATCCGATTTTAACCCGCCGTGTTGGTCCCACGATTCGTGGAATAATTGCACGAAGCGAACACCCCGCTGGACGAGACGACGGGCGAGCAAACAATTATTAGCGAACGACGACTCGCCCGGTTTCACTCCGTAGGACTCGAGCACGTGTGCGGGCTCATCCGCCGTCGACATCGCTTCGGGCGCACTTCGCTGCATCCGAAACGCCATCTCGTACGAGGCAACACGTGTGGAGATCTCGGGATCACCCACCGCCGCGAATCGACCGCGGTTGAGCTCGTTGACCGCGTCGAGCGTCTGACGCTGCATCGTTTCATCAACACCGGCGGGATTGGAAAGGTAAAGCACCGGATCGCCGCTGCTGCGAAATTCGACGCCGCTATGCACCGTCGGCAGAAACCCACTGTTCCAATTTCCGCTACCCGCGCTGGGACCTTTCTTGCCGCTGTTGAGCACGATGAATGCGGGCAAATCTCGTGACTCGCTGCCCAGCCCATACGTGACCCAAGAACCGAAACTCGGACGGCCGAATTGTTGTGAGCCCGTGCTCATCAATAACTGCGCCGGGGCATGGTTGAATGCGTCCGTGGTCATCGAGCGGATGATGCACAAGTCATCGACGATCTTGGCCGTGTGTGGGAGCAACTCGGAAATTTCTGCACCCGATTCACCATGTTTGGCGAACTTGAACTTCGGGCCGAGTAATTTTGAATTGGGATTGATGAACGCGGCCCGATAACCATCGAGCAACTCCGGCGGCGGCAACGTACCATCGAGTCGTGCCAGCGTCGGCTTGTAATCGAACAACTCGAATTGGCTCGGCCCACCGCCCATGAACAGCAAGATCACGTTCTTGATTTTGCCCGGAAAATGCGGCTGTTTAACCGCCATCGGATCGTCGATCGAGTGACCCGGCGCGGGTGCAGCATGAGCGGACTCGCTCGCCAGCAAGCTTGTGAGGGCGACGCTGCCCAGACCGATACCACATTGCTCGAGAAACCAACGACGTGCGATCGAATTCATTGTGAACTAGTCCTTGGTAATCGTCTCGTCGAGGTTGAGCAGCACGCGTGAGATCACCATCCAGGGGACGGTGTCGCGAGCGGACTCGCCCGTTAATTGCTTGAAAACTGTGGGTGACGTGCCGAGCAATCCGGCGATGTCGATTTCATCGGCATCGATCCGCTGCCGTTGTTCGGACAAGATGCGGGCCAGCACGCCGCGCTCGCTCTCGCTCGGCTCACGTCCTGTCGCCAAGCGGTGAGCAAACCGCAGCCGCGACTCGTCGTCCGTCGCTGGGGCGTCTCTCATGACGCGCGTCGCCATCGCTCGGGCGCACTCGACGAATTGCGGCTCGTTGAGCACGACGAGTGCCTGCAACGGAGTGTTGCTGCGTTCGCGGCGGACGCAAGCGGCGTCACCCTTGGGTGCATCGAAGACTTGCACGGGTGGATAAGCCGTGCTGCGATAACTGTGGACGTAGAGGCTGCGTCGATACTGGTTCTCGTCGCCAGCGGTGCTCCAGATTTTGGGGCCGTAGCTCGCCGGCGGCTCGAACAAGAAGTCCGGTGCCGGTGGATAGACGCTCGGGCCGCCGACCGTGTCGCAAAGTAAACCACTGATCGCCAGCGCGCTGTCGCGAACCACTTCGGCATCGACGCGGAAACGCGATCCGCGGGCGAGCCATTCGTTGTACGGGTCGCGATTGAGAAGATGGGGCGTGATGTCGGAGGATTGTTGATAGACGGCCGAGCGAACGATCAACTGGTGAATGTGCTTCAGACTCCAATCATTATCCATCAACTCCACGGCCAACCAATCGAGCAACTCGGGGTGCGAGGGCAGCGGTGATTGGTAGCCGAGGTCTTCGGGCGTCGCGACGATACCACGACCAAAATAGGCTTGCCAAATTCGGTTCACGATCGCCCGCGCCGTCGTCGGCGACTTGTCGTCGACCATCCAGCGAGCGAGCCGCAATCGATCGGGTTCGTCCGTCGCGGGCATCGGATTCA
>JBBSJZ010000699.1:0-2990 GCA_038256795.1 Pirellulales bacterium
GGAATCGGCTCATGGGTCACGCCCAATTCCTTCAAAGTCATTCCGTACATCACCTTGGTCGCAAGGTTCGCTACCGCCACACCCGTCGCCTTGGCAACAAAGGGGACGGTGCGGCTCGCCCGCGGATTGACTTCGAGGATGTACAGCGTCGGCTGACCATCCTCCGTCTTGATCGCGAATTGAATGTTCATCAATCCGATCACATTCAACTTCATCGCTAACTTGCGAGTCGTTTCTCGGATCTCGGCCAAGATCGGTTCCGTCAAACTATACGGCGGAATCGAGCACGCCGAATCGCCGGAATGGACGCCGGCCTCTTCGATGTGTTCCATGATCCCCATCACGACACAATCCGTGCCATCCGCGATCGCATCGACATCGACTTCGGTAGCATCCTCGAGGAAATGGTCAATCAGCACGGGTTGTCCGTCCGCAACGATGAATGCCTCCGCGACGTATCGCTCGAATTGAGCATGATCGTAACAGATCTCCATCGCACGACCGCCGAGAACAAAACTCGGACGGACGAGCGCCGGATAGCCGATCCGCTTCGCTTCGAGCCGTGCCTCAGCCATGTTTCTGGCGATGCCCGAAGGCGGCTGGCGAAGCCCGAGCTCGTTGATCAGTTGTTGGAACAACTCGCGGTCCTCCGCCGCCTCGATCGTCTCGACGCTCGTGCCAATGATGGGTGCCCCCGATTCCTTCAATCCCCGAGCTAGATTGAGTGGCGTTTGACCACCGAACTGGGCAATCACCCCCGCCGGCGATATGGCGTCACAAATATTCAGCACGTCTTCGATCGTCAACGGCTCGAAAAACAACATGTCCGAAGTGTCATAATCGGTGCTCACGGTTTCCGGATTACTGTTCACCATCACGCTTTGGCAACCGATCTCGCGAAGTGCGAAACTGGCGTGGCAACAGCAATAATCGAACTCGATACCTTGACCGATCCGGTTCGGGCCACCGCCCAGAATCATGACCCGCGGCTTGTCACCGGCCGGTGGCAACTCGTCTTCGCTCTCGTAGGTGCTGTAATAATACGGCGTGTAAGCCTCGAACTCGGCCGCACAGGTATCGACGCTTTTGTAGACGGGCTTGACGCCTACCGCGATCCGCTTGGCGCGAACTTTGAGTTCCGTGGTGACCGTGATTTTGGCGATTTGGCGGTCGGAGAAGCCGAAACGCTTGGCTTGCAATAGATCGTCACGCGACATCGCATCGAGGTTGCCAATCGCGGCAAGCCGCTCTTCCTCTTCAACGATTTGTGCGATGTGATCCAGAAACCAAGGATCAATGTGGCTGAGTGCGTAAATTTCGTCGACCGGAATACCAGCCTTCATCGCGTAGCGCAGGTAGAAGATCCGTTCGCAATTCGGCGTGCTCAGCTTCGCGCGGATATCATCTTCATCGGGTTGGTTGTCGGTGCCCCAGAGATCCTTGCTGTCGCTGCCCAGTCCGAACGCGCCGACTTCGAGTCCGCGCAGTGCCTTCTGGAGCGACTCTTTGAACGAGCGTCCGATGGCCATCGTCTCGCCCACGCTCTTCATCTGTGTCGTCAACGTCGCATCAGCTTCGGGGAACTTTTCGAATGCGAACCGTGGGATCTTGGTCACGACGTAATCGATCGACGGCTCGAAACAAGCTTTCGTCTTCTGCGTGATGTCGTTGCTAAGTTCCCACAAGCGATAGCCCACGGCCAGCTTCGCCGCGATCTTGGCGATCGGGAAACCCGTCGCCTTGCTCGCCAGCGCGCTGCTACGGCTAACGCGTGGGTTCATCTCAATGACAATCATCCGCCCAGTCTTGGGACAGATCGCGAATTGCACGTTGCTGCCACCCGTCTCGACGCCGATCTCGCGCATCACCGCGATCGTGGCGTCCCGCATCCGTTGGTACTCTTTGTCCGTCAACGTTTGGGCTGGCGCGACGGTAATCGAGTCACCCGTGTGAACGCCCATCGCGTCAAAATTCTCGATCGCACAAATGATCACGACGTTGTCATCGAGGTCTCGCATGACCTCCATTTCGTACTCTTTCCAGCCAATGATCGACTCTTCCACGAGCACTTCATGAATGGGCGACTGGTCCAAACCGTTCTGCACTAACGCGTCGAAATCGTCGCGGTTGTACGCGATCGCGGATCCTGAACCGCCGAGCGTAAAACTCGGCCGAATCACCGCGGGCAAGCCGACCATGGCCAGCACCTCACGGGCATCGGCGAGCGAATTCACCATCCGGCCCAAGCACACCTCCAAGCCGATCTTTTCCATCGCTTCCTTGAACTGGTCACGCTCTTCGGCTTTGGCGATGACGTCGGCGCGAGCACCAATGAGTTCGACGTTGTACTTGGCGAGAACCCCGTGCTTCTCCAAATCCATCGCTAAGTTCAAACCGGTTTGCCCGCCGAGCGTCGGTAGCAACGCGCAGGGCCGTTCCTTGGCAATGACCAGCTCCACGATTTGCCACGTGAGCGGTTCAATGTAGGTCGAATCGGCGGTCGCGGGGTCCGTCATGATGGTGGCTGGATTGCTGTTCACCAGCACCACGACGTAGCCCTCTTCCCGCAAAGCCTTGCAGGCCTGGGTGCCGGAGTAATCAAATTCACAGGCCTGACCAATCACGATGGGGCCACTGCCGATCAGCAAAATCTTCTTGATGTCGTCGCGTCGGGGCACGAGCTTAATTCCACACGAGTGTGGGTGTTACGTCGATGTTCGCCCGATGGACTCACCGGAGCACCCAGGTGAGGGGCCACCAGGCCGTTGTGATGAGCCGGGCAAATTCGGGCTGAGGATATCAGAAAATATCGCCGCCGTAGAGGATGCCTCGGTTCGACTTTCCATCCGGCCGCGGTCACTCCGCCGCCGTCGGCGTGTCCGCGCTGCAAAGTTGAAGCGCCAAATCTTTGCATCCTTTCAAGTCCAATTTGCCGGTCCCCAGCACTGGGATTTGGTCGACCAGAACGAAGCTGTCTCGACCCGGAATGA
>JBBSJZ010000700.1:0-2988 GCA_038256795.1 Pirellulales bacterium
AGGTCACCAACGCTGGTTGGGCGGCCGAATCGCGTGCAGCCGATCGTGGCATGTTCGTGCCCCACAACGGCTCGAAATTCCGCGACGTACTCGATGGTCTCTCCAACACGATTGCCATGGCCGAGTTGGTCACGGACTTGGGTGACAGGGATACGCGGGGAACACAAACCAACAACGGTTCGCAGAACCCACCGCGTGACGTGATCGCCAATCCGAATTGGTGCGTGACTCAAAACCAAATCGATCCTGCTCGCCCGCAATTCTGGCTAGCAGGGTTACCCACCGGTGGCAACAACAACGGTCGTGGCTTCAAGTGGGCTGACTTCCGGCCCAACTTCAGTGGCGTGCACACGATCCATCCGCCCAATGCCGCCATTTGCGGTGGCAACAATCCGGGTCAAACAGGAATGTTCCCGCCCTCGAGTCGCCACCAAGGCGGTGTCCACGTGTTGATGGGTGATGGAGCGATCAAGTTCGTCACCGACTCGATCGAAGCCGGAAACCGAAGCGCAACGATGGTTCACCTGGGAACCAACAATGCATGGGGAAATCCGACGACAATTCCTGGAGCACAACCGGGAGCCGCAAGCCCCTACGGACTGTGGGGCTCATTGGGAACTAAGGCCAGCAAAGAAGTGAACAGCGGCCTGTAATCGCCAGAAGAACGAACGATTCCGGTTCAAAACAAAAGATCTCGGCTCTCAAAAGAGGGCCGAGATTTTTTTTCGTTCAACTCGATTTCGCAGCGAAAGTGAAATCAGCGGACGGCCACCTCTTTCTAATCTCGCTACGTCGGTCATTTAGCCGCCGGTGCATTTGCATCACCGAGCGAAGCATCCATCGCTTGCTGATCCTTTTGCTGCTCCGCCATGTAAGCATCAATTTTCGCCTGCTCGGTGTTCTCGTCGACGGCGGTGGTCGCACCGCCTGGGCCGCAGCCTACGGCCGTAAACATGAACAATCCCAGCATGACGAGCGAAAGATTTCGAAACACAATGAGTTCCTTTCCGATGGATATTCTTTGAGAGCGGACTTCGCTTTCGATGGTTGCAGTGTAGATCGTTAGCACTGGAATTGAAACTAGTTGCCTCTCCGCCCTGGCGATTCAGCGACTCGACGGCAAACTGACCTGAGTCGGATGCATCAGGTATCCGATCAGGTCGCGTTGCTCGGTCGGCGTCAGGGTTTCGAGCATTCCGGCGGGCATCGCGGAGAGTGAGGACTCGTTGATCGCTTCGACACTTGCCATCGGAATCGTCTTTTGCTCAGTCAACGTTTGCAGCACAAGCTTTTTCTCGTCCTTGGAAACGACAAGCCCCGCAAAGACGCTGCCGTTATCCAGCATCACCGATGTGTTGCGATAGTCCTTGCCGACCACCGCACTCGGATCGATGATGTTCTCGAGCAAGTAATCGAGACTCGATCGCTGCGCCCCGGTCAATTCGGGACCAATCTTGCTGCCTTCGCCGTAGAGCACATGGCACTGGGAACATGTCTTCACGAATAACGCGCGTCCCGCGTGCAAATCGGCTGCGGTGAGTGATTCGGGGGCGAGTTCCGCCTTGAGCTGGGTCACCATCGCCAATTTGTCCGCGGGTGAATCGCGCAGCTCGCCCCAGACATCGCGTAGTTGCCGAGTCAGTTCGTCGTCACCAAAGTTCATGATTTGGCGAGCATGAAACGCCTTGATATCGCTCGCCGCAATTTGGTTCCCTTGCGTGCCGATTGAATCCAAGAGCGCGCGAGCGAACCACGGGCGCGAGACCAGGGATTCGATGACGGCGGGACGGTCGGAGCCGTGGAAGCGGCGATAGTTTTGGGCGAGTCGTTGCCCGATTTCGACGTCGTCAAACGTGGCCAGCCCACGAGCGGCGGTGGCGTTGAGCGTGCGCACCTCGAGCACGGCTTCACACACGCTTCGCAAGTCATCCGTCTTGGCACGGATCAAAGTCTCCAGCGCCGTTTGCCGAGTCGGTATGTCGACTCGGGAATCCAAGACGATGCTGCGAATCTCGGCCAGCGCCCGTCCGTCACCGAACAGGATGCTCAGCTCGCGAATGGCTTCGGGTGAATCCTTCGTCGCCACGGCACTGAAGCGGTCCCATGCATCTGGTTTCGTCGCCGTTTGCCATCCCTGCACCGCTTCACGCATCCCACGCAGCACTTCACGCTGGATCGGTTCCGGTTGCGTGGTAGCATCCGCTAACAATTGATCGAGCGACTCGGGGTGGTGGTCACTTTGGTTCATGACGAAGCGAGCGATCCAACGATTCATGGCTGGCCAAGTGCTCGACGTGCCTAGCTTGGCCAGTGCCGAGGGATCGTGCTTGCCCGCCGCAATGAGCCCGTACCAGACGAGTGAAGGCAAGTCCCGATCGTCGGCATACTCGGCGCGTGCGACGAGCCGCTCAGCCAGTTCGAAGCGATGCTCCGGCGCGAGTCGTTGCAGTGTCGATGCGAGCGTGAGTAGCACCAGCCCGGACTCGTCCTCGCGAGCCAGACGCACAAACTCGGCGCGCGATGTCGCGTCGTCGGGGTAAACGGCGCCGGGTGGCGGACCGACGACGGTATCGAGCGGCCAAAAGTCCGTGAGCAAACGGATCGCCCAAACGCGAACGTGTTCATCCGGGTCGCGAAGCAATTCGCGAAGACCGTCGGTTGTCGTTTCGCCAGCTCGATATCGTTTCCAAAGGTCGACGAGTGGGCCGGAACCTGCCAAGCAACTCGGCTTCATAACGCGGGTGATCGTGGACTCCGACTTGGAATCGGACTTGGACGTTGGCGGCGACGCTTGACCGTAGCTGATTTTGTAGATTCGGCCGCTCGTGCGATGCACTCCGGTGCTGTCGTGGCACTCGCCGGTATCGCTCCAATCGACGACGTAGGCGTTGCCATCGGGACCGGTGACGATTTCGACGCCGCGAAAAAACGGGTCGGTAGCGAACATAAAATCGGGTTCATGCTTGGCGGTGTATCCGGCGCCGTGAC
>JBBSJZ010000701.1:0-2985 GCA_038256795.1 Pirellulales bacterium
GGATCTTCGCAAAGGTCTCTCCTGCCGGATCTTCGCAAAGGTCTCTCCTGCCGGATCTTCGCAAAGGCTCGATCCGGCCTACGGCGACGACCAAGCCGATTTAGCGGCGGTGCAGAACTCAGCAATCTTTTTGTCGGACTTTGTACCGCGGGGCTCTTCGACACCGCTGGCGACATCAACGCTGGTAGCACCCGAGGCTGAAATCGCTGCGCCGACGTTCTCTGGCTTCAAGCCGCCTGCGAGTGTCCACACGACGTCCGGATGGGCCTTGGCCCACACCGCGATGGTCGGCCAATCGAGCATCTTTCCGGTCCCGCCGAAGCTTTCGCCCGACTCGGCGTCGAACAGGAGATGGAACCCGGCATCGACCCAAACTTTGCACGCTTTGTCGACTTGCTCCACCTTCAACTTCCCGGAAGGCAAGCGGACGGCGCGGACAACTTCAATGCCGAGTTCTCGCAGCGCTTCCGCATCCGCCAACGTTTCTTCGCCGTGAAGTTGAACGATATCCAGGTCGAGACCCTGGGCGATCGTGATCATTTCATCGGCCGCGTAATTGACGAACACTCCGGATCGCTTGACGCCGCGTTTGCGAGCGTGCTTACATAGCGCGAGCACTTCCAACGAATCTGGCTCGAGATACCGGATACTCGAATCAAAGAAATTAAGTCCGACACAATCGGCACCGGCGTCGGCGGCCGCATCGATGTCACTCTTCAGCAAAACGCCGCAAATTTTCAATTGGAACACGTCTGGCGAGCCCTACAACCACGACAACACGGGTAAACGAAACGAAACGACTTCAGCCGATCGGCAATAGGTGCCGATAAAGCGAGGGTCAGTTCTCTGGGGGGATCATACAATATGTCAGTTCGTCGATGGGCACCCCGAATTTTGAATTTCGGTGCCTTGCCGTTTCGGACGCTCGAGGATTTCGTGCTCGCCGCCGTGTGTGCCGGCGCGATCACGCTCGCTCTGTGGCCTGCCGACTCGACGCGGCAAATGATCCACTGCCACGATGCGGATGGCAACGCGTCTTCCTACTCGATGAGTCTCAACGACTCTCGTCTCGCCCGACTTCGCCGCGATCTCGACCGCCGCGAACACCCGCCAGCCTCGCCAGCCATGGTGATGGCGAAATGGCGTACCGACCTAGCCGGTCACTACATCGACCGCTGTGAAACGAAACTACGAAGCGACGTGCCCGTCGTTCAAGTCTCGTTCAGACAGACGCCGCCGCCAGCGAGCACGACAAACCGCGAATTGGCGTTCTGGAAATCCGTCGCCGAGCGCAGCGAATCGGATATCGCCGCCGCGAAACTTCGAATCCAGCAACAGCTCGCCGCGCATGGTCCCGCCCCCGTTGTGCTCGGTGACGTGTTCACGCCGCCAAAATCGCGTACGGCCTGGATCGCGTCGATCCTACTCGGATTACTCACCTCGTGCATTTTCGCGGAATGGAAGATGCGAGCCCCCGCGATCGAGATCGTCCGCCGCGAGTTGAGCGAGTCGTGCCATCCGGCGCTGGGTGCGATCCGCGTCGAAATCCCGATCGCCTGGATGCGAATCCACCAGCCCAAATCGGTCTGGGTCCGCCGACTTGCCCTCACCACGCTCGTCGTTACTGCGACAGCACTGGTCGTCGTCTGAGAGTGCCGCGATCCCTCCAGGGTGGGCATGGCGTTCGTTTCCGTTCCCAGTGCTGTTCGCTTCGCTCGACCTCCCGCTAATAGCCTTGATCCGTTTGGGATAAACCCTGCGCAATTGAGATAGGCCTCAACCCCGAGGGTTGAGCGGTCCAAGCTAGCGACGGACTGCAAAAAAATGGGGGCACTGTTCCGGCCACGCGTTTTCTTGATTCTTTCTCTGCTCCGGCGACTGACTTCAATCAACTTCGCCACCATGGCCAGCCGATAGTGACGATTGGAGCGGTTGTGCCGGTGCGAGCGTGCCAGCCAGCAACCCTTGCCATTTCCCAGCGTCCTTCCAGTGGGATCATTTCAACATGCAGTCTTCCGAATCGATGTTCCGAGTACCACCGTTCCCAGCGTTCCCGAGCGCCAGCCGTTACGTCAACCTAGGCTCGCTCGCCGACGCCCTTCATCGGGTCGTCCGAAGCGTTGATGCTCGCGAGGGCTTGTCGCTCGTCCTCGGACCGCCCGGAACCGGCAAGTCGCTGCTATGCAGCATCTTGGCGGAGCACTTCGCCAAGAACCATGATGTGGTCACGCTCGGCGAGACACCGATCGACAACGGCGCCGCCATGCTCCGCCGCGTACTGCACCAACTCGGCGTTAAACTCTCGAGCATTCCTGACAACGACCTGCAACTCGCATTGATCGATCGCGTTTGCGGCAAAGGCTCGCCCACCGGCGGATTGTTGATTCTCGTCGACGAGGCTCAGTCGTTGCCGACCGAAGTCCTCGAAGCGATTCGGATGACGACCAACATCATGCGTCGCGGCGAACCTCGCGTCAGTGCCGTTGTTTGTGGCGGACCAAGACTGGACGAGAATCTCGCTTCACCAACGATGGAAGCGTTCACCCAGCGGATTGCGACGCGATGTTACTTGCATCCGATGTCTTCCGCTGAAACTCGCGAATACATTCGTGAAGCCATCCGACGCTGTGGCGCCGAACCTAGTGAAACGATCGCCGATGAAGCAATCTCGGCCGTGCATCATGCCTGCAGCGGCGTGCCGCGATTGATCAACCAATTAATGACCCAAGCGGTCGATTGCGCCGAAGCGGCGGACCAGACACTGATCGGCTTGCGGGAAATCAACGTCGCCTGGGCCCAATTGCAACAATTGCCCAGCCCGATGCTGGAAGAGCCCGCGATGAGTGCGATCTCAAAGTCCACTTCTTCATCGATCGAATTCGGTGAACTCGACGAAACGCGATTCGCGGCAAGCAATACCCATGAAGTCGTTCGTTTCGAGGTCGAGGATGGCGACGACGAAAACGACGCGATGCTCGAGCTCGA
>JBBSJZ010000702.1:0-2980 GCA_038256795.1 Pirellulales bacterium
GAATCGATTGCTGAATCGCCCAAACCGCGAACGAGCTGGACGAAAGATGAAATCGACGCATCGATGCCTTGGCGACCGCCGGCAGCCAAGGCATGAGTAGAATCCAGCCCGCATAGGCGACCACAAGTAAGTAGATCGCCACCAAAAAGGGACTTCGAGACATCGTCGAACCTGCTCCACCCATCGTTCAGTTCGCTTGACCGTCGAGCAATGCTTCGCAAAGCAGCAATGCTCGACCATTGTGATACGCACCCTGCCACATACTCGTGCGACTTCGGTTCGAATGCGGTGATCCGTCCTCGTTGACCGTAGCCCACCAACCGCCCCGATCGCTGATTTGAAACTCTTTGACAAAGGCAAATGTTTTGTCGAACGCCTCACGATATTTCGGTTTTGAGGTCAACTCGCTCATGAATAGCATTCCCACCATCGCTTCCGCTTGCGTCCACCATTCCTTCTTGCGATCGTCACTGGGTTTACCCAGGGGGCCCGTGTAGAAGAATCCACCGTGTTCATGGTCAAAACCGTACGCGAGCGAGTTTTCGGCGAGCGAGGTGGCCCACGTCCTCAGTGAGCTCGCGGGTCGTCCCAGAGCCGCCGACGCCTCGAGCGTTAACCAAATGCATTCCACGTCGTGGCCATAGCTCGCCCGTAAATTCTGGGGAGTTTCAACCAACGACCAATCCGCATTCCAGGCGTCGACATTGCAGGGATAGTTAGGACAACGCACTGATACCGTGATGATTTGAACGAGTTCCGCTAACCGTTCTCGGACTCGGTCATCATGAGTCGCCTGGTACAGGGACGTGAACGCTTCCATCAGGTGAAGATGAGAATTGTAGGTTTTCAAACCGATAGCACCGATGTAGCTGGAAGCATTCGGATCGGTGACCGGCTGCCAAGCTTCGTCGAAGAATTCTTCGTAACCCCCATGAGTTCGGTCATAGCAATGCGACTCCAAAGTTTCGAATAAGCTCATCGCCCGCTTGAGCGGTTCATCATGACCACTCGCTCGGCCGTATTCAACGAATGCATAGATCACAAACGACAGCGGATAGACGTGCTTGCGTCGATCCGTCGGCGTCCCCTTTCGCTCGACCTTGGTGAAGTAGCCCCCGTTTTGTGAATCATAGAAATGCTGACAGAGAAAGTCGTAGCCGAGTTTCGCCGCCGCCAGTGTTTCGTCGCGACGAATATTCGCATTGGCCATCGCGCTAAAGAACCAGACCTGGCGAGCTTGCAAGGTCAAAAATTTCTCGTCGCACGTGAACTTGCCCTGCTCGTCAAGTTCTTCCAAATACCCACCGTATTCCCGATCAAGACTGGCTGGCAAGTAGAAATCAAGGATGGACGATTCGAGGAGTGATCGGCACTCGTTTGCTGGCGAGGGTGACGTAGCGTCGTCGGCGCATCGAGCCGCCGATGCACTGGACAACGTCATGAAGATCAACAGGGATCGGAGCATCATTTTTCGAATACGGCATGAGAAGAGGAAGAATCAGTATCTTTGCAATAAATCGAGCATTTTCCGATCGAGCTGATGGCCGTTTAGATCTTCGTACTCGACATCGCTGCGTTGGCTATCGAGCACCCCGAAGTCACCCCGGAAATTCCAGAGTGCCCAGCCGATATCGGCTCGCTGCCAATTCTCCAGGCAATCTTCCATCCAAGCGAGCGTCACCGCGTGAGGCGTCTGGCGGTAGCAACCGAACTCGCCAACGATCACGCCCATTCCACGTTTCTTGGCGTTCACCCAGGGCAGCACCGTGGTCTCCCACAGCCAATCGCGATCCTGCGATTGAGGCGTTTGAAATGGCGATTGGGTATTCGACGGATCGTAGCGAATGCCTGTCGGGGGCTGCCCCCAATCGAGACTGAGCGACAACTGATGTTCCCGACTGCCTCGTGTCGTCAAGGCAATTTCGCTGATCGACATCCAATCGCCATCCGTCACCTTCAGCTCAACGAGCTTCGTACCGGCTGGGATCACGGCGTCGTAGTCGCGATCATAAATGTTTTGATAGGTATTCCATTCACGTCGGAAGTGAGCACTTTTCCACTCACCGGATCCGGGGCCAGTTGTGAAGTCTTTTTCAAAGATCGATTTCCCGTCCGCTTGCACGACCAATATCGCTTTCGTTGACACCGAGTCGACTTTGAATCGCATCTGGGTCGCGTCAGCAAACGGCCCCTGAATACGGAGTGGCATCAGGTGCTGCGGCGATAAATCCGACTTCGCTGGCGCATAAAGGGTGCCGTGGGCGATCGGACGCGGCCAGCTTGGCACCGCAAAGCGATCGGCGCCTTCGACCCAGCTGGCGCCATAGTGCGTGATGTCAAAGGGTGCGTAGCCACGCGTTGCTTGAGCGATCTTCAGCGGTGTGAAGGCTTCAACAGGCTTTTGTCCCCAACTCAACCCGTCCGAGATGATCAATCGATCGGGGTCCCGCTCTCGGATCGCCGATACCATCCGCTCGGTGACTGAAATAAAGGCGTCTCCAGCTTCGTCGGGAGGCTCATTGAATAAATTGAAACTCAAGTTTCGATTGGGGATGCCGCGATAGCGTTTCGCAAACATGGCCCAGTGTTTCGCACACACTTGCTGGGTCGCTTCGTCCGTCCACAAGTCGGTTGATTCCTTGGGTGCAGCGACGGTGTAACCGGGTGCGCGGTGAAAGTTCAAACACACATGGATCGAATACTGTTGACCCCAGCGCACGGCTTGATCGATTTGACGCAATGACTCGTCATTGATCCGGTTCCAAGCACCGTCGTTGATCCACACACGGTAGTCCAAGGGCAGCCGGACGAAGTTGAACCCCAGTTCATGAATCAACCGGAAGTCTTCCTCATGGAAGGGTCCGTTGCTCCAATCGAGATGAAACTTATCCAGCAGATTGAATCCTCGCCAACGCGGAAGATCCTCACCGCTGGCGTCGGGTAGCGTCGGGGCCGGCACTTGCGAAACAGCGACTTGGCC
>JBBSJZ010000703.1:0-2978 GCA_038256795.1 Pirellulales bacterium
AAGGTCATCACAACCCAAGAGGCCGCAAGTAACAAGACGAAGTGGACGATGCGTCGTTTCAAACAGCTTGCCCAATTGTGGAGCGAAAAAATTCAGTCGGCGAACGTCCAAAATCACCCGGTTGCGGCCAAGCGACTTTGATTTCAGGAAACGCCCGATCCGCAACTCGGGTGCATTTTTTTGTTACCCCACATCTTCGCGTCAATCGGCAAACCCAGGATTGCGTCGTCGTCGCCACGACAGAATGTTCTTCCAGTCGTCGTCAATCGGAGAGAAACCGGTGTAGCCATTTCCGGATGGTTTTGGAATTAAGATCATGCCACACGCCGTGCATTGATAGGCAGTGGGTCCGAGTGAGATTCTTGCGGCGATGAAATCGGAAATCACCGACTCATCATCGAGATCTCGGGGGTATTCCGGGCCGAAGTATTGACCGAGCCATTCGTCGCGACGGCCTGTGGCAATTGCGGATGCGAAATCAAGGATACCACGAACGATTGGTTCATGTATGTTTTCCCAGTAACCATCGTCGGGCAACAAATCGCATTTGTACACAAGGCTATCCGTCGTGTCAGAAATCACATGGCCGCAATCACAGCGAATCTTCATTGCTCAGCACTTGTATCAACGATTCGGCGACATTGTGGGGTAACGTCGGACATCACGGGGAACGGAGGATTGATTGTCCATTGGAGCAAACGCCGCAAGCCGTTCTCCCGTGCATGTCATTGGTTATTTGCCATTTGCCATTTGCACACTTATTCGTCTGCGGTGGAAGAAACGGTGGAAACATCGAATTCTTTCAGCCGGTCAAGGGGCCAGAGATGAGTTACATCGTTTGCGGTAACGAGAACGTAGTTCGGAAAATACTCAACGCGCGTTGCGTTGATTGTCTTTTCAAACACCAAGTTCGTCTGCGGTTCATTAATGAGCATGTATGTCACATTGAGATTACCGGTCATCACTGAGTTTCGTGGGCGTTGAGCAATCGCAGAGTAGGCAAGACACACAACGGCCGTGACCAATGCCACGCAAAGCGCGATCAACGGAAGATTCCAAGCCGATTCCTTGGCTACATCGTGCGGTTCATCGGCCATCATCGGTCTCCGTGACAAGAGTTTTGAACAAGATCGCCGCGTCATGCAAGAAGTAACGGCATTGGTCTAGTGAAATCGTTGGAAGTCGTTCGCAAATAACGTGACGCGTCACCGGGAACGCGTGAAAATGTTTCTAACGGCCAAATCGCTCGGCTCGCGTTCTCCGGGCGAGTAGATCGGAGTCTTTCGAGTTTAGGATAGGGTTTGTGTTCACTGTTTGCCACAGATTTCTCGTTGTGGTGTCACAATATTCTCTCCATGCTCAATTGAACTCCGAACCCTCTCAGAACCGGACTGGCGCAGTTAACGCATCCGGCTCCCAACCAACACCGGTCACCTGTCATCATGGCGTACTCCCCATGGCGATTAAGTCCGTAACGCGTCCCGGATTCGGTAAAGGATGTTGGTCGAGGTAACGCTGATAGGCTTCCCAGCTCAGGTCGCGACCTTTCTGGCTACGACGCCGCATCCATCGTAAACCCAAACGGCGGGCGGCTTCGCGGTACTTCATCAGCATCGGCCAATTGTCATTGACGTTGTAATACTGGAAGTGACCTTGAAGCTTTCGCACCAACGTCGGCCATACGTCGCGGATCGGTGTCGTTAGCTGAGATCGGAACCAGTCCTTCAGCTCACGTAACTTCGCACCATACTTCTTTATCGAAGTTCTCCGTTTCAACTTGAACTTACCCGCACGGCTGAGGCCGCAGTAATGCATGAAGCCGAGGAAATCGAACGTTCCTGGTGAACCTTCGCCAAGCCGCTGGCAGTCGCGACTCGCAAAGCGCCCAAACCGCAGCAACTTCGTCTTCTCATCGGCTAACTCTAACGAATACCGACCAAGACGTTGGACCAATACTTCCGCAAAACGCTTCGCGTCCGATTCTCGCTCGAACGTACAGATGAAGTCGTCCGCATAGCGAACGATCTGGGCTTCGCCGGATAGGCGAGGCTTCACCTGTTGCTCGAACCACTCGTCCAGCACGTAGTGTAAATACACGTTTGCCAGCAGTGGTGAAAGAACCGAACCTTGCGCAACGCCTGACGTGGTGTCGTGTCGTTCGTCTTGAATCATTACGCCAACGTGAAGGAACTTGGTGATCAGTTGCAGCATGCGCGGGTCTTCGATGCGGCGACCGAGAAGCTCAAGCAGCTTTCCAAAATCGACGTGGTCGAAGAAACCTTTGATGTCTGCATCGAGCACCCAGTTGACTCGCTTGCGTGTGATGATCTGGCCGAGATCGGCCAGTGCTTGGTGGCAGCTTCGCTTGGGGCGGAAACCGTACGAGGTGTCGCAGAAGTCGACTTCGTAGATTCGTTCCAATACGATCACGATCGCGCGTTGCACGATCTTGTCTTCCACCGTCGCGATACCCAAAGGTCGCGTTTTACCGCCGCCTTTGGGGATCTCTCGGCGTAGACTCGGCTGAGGACGATAGCTGCCGCGGTGTAAACGATCTTCGAGGTCTTGCAAGTTACCTTGCAGGTCCTCTTCGTAATCGTCGACCGTGACACCATCGACTCCCGGTGCCTTGTCTCGCTTGAGTTTTCGGAAAGCATAGAACAGCAGCTCGGTAGTCAGCAAACTAAAAAGGTTGTTGAACGTAGCCGCTGGATCGCGTTCCGATCTCGTGGTGATGCGATCGAGTCGTTCATGCACCGGTATTCCACTTCTGTGAGTGGCAGGTGGTCGGCTCGAATCGCGTGTTGGCCTGACCGCCTTCCCTCGTTCGGAATTACCCGAAGTCAACGGTACTATGCAGTCATCCGACTCCCAAAGTGTCATTTGCCGTTGTTGCTTTTTCCGCTTCGCTGGCATACTCGATTCGTCGTGATTGGAAGTCATGATCGGATCAAGAACATCTGGGTCTCACTGGTTGC
>JBBSJZ010000704.1:0-2971 GCA_038256795.1 Pirellulales bacterium
GGGCAGTGGCTTTAGTCTAGCCAAACTCGGGAGAACATCCCGATGAATGTACTCGATAGCGTCATATCATTGGTGTCTCCCATCGCTGGCTTGCGTCGTGCTCAGGCTCGTCAAGTGGCGATGTGGATGAAGTCTCTTGCTCGGATTGCACCAGCACCCGAGCCGACCAAAGGTGATGCAATCGCGGGGGTGCGGACAAAGCTTCTGGCGATGTCCAAGCAAGTCAGTCTGGCGACCGCGTCGGCGACTGAACAGCGAAAAAAGTTGGCGGCTTGTGAAGCAGCGATTCGTTCATTCGTGCAAGCGAATCCGAAGTGTACGACGTGCGGGGCGAATCTTGATGCCGAAACGTTGCTCTCCAGCGTACCGGTCGTGCACGAGCACTCTGAAGGTGGAGGCGAAGCATGAGGTTCACGGATGCACGGTCGGACCATCGCGGCTTGTTGTTCATTGGTGATCCTCATTTGGAGTCCCGAATTCCTGGATTTCGCAAAGACGATTTCCCACAGGTGGCGTTGGACAAATTCCGCTGGTGCTTGAAATATGCGGTCGACCATGAATTGCAACCGTTCCTCTTGGGCGATTTGTTTCAATTGCCGCAGGACAACCCGAATTGGTTGATCTCATCGATCATTGAGATTATCTCGACCGAGTTGAACGAGCCGCTTCCAGCAATTCATGGAAACCATGATGTCCGCGAGAACACGCTCAAGCCGAACGACTCGATTCATATACTGTTCGCTAGCGGCCAATTGCGAGCGGTTTCGGCAACCGAGCCGTGGATAGGTGATCTGCGGGGTCACCGAGTTGTCGTCGGTGGAACGAGTTGGAGCGATCAACTTCCGAAACGGGCGCCCGACGAGTTCGGTGAGCGTGAATTGACCGTATGGATGACCCACCACGATATTCTTATCCCCGGTTATGAAGAGGGCGGACGAATGCGCCCCAGTGAGCTACCGGGAATTGACTTGATCGTCAACGGACACATTCATCGTCGACTGGAAACCGTCAGCAAGGGATCGACGCACTGGATGACGCCTGGGAATATCACCCGGCGGACCCGGGGGGATGCGTCGCGGGCGCATCGGCCATCGGTCTTGTGCGTCGGCTTGCGCAGTGCGGATAATGATACTCACACTGGTGATATCGATGGATTCGATTTTGACTCACGCGGTGGAACATCATGGCAAGCCCAGTGGGTGACGGTGCCGCACGCATCGTTCGACGAGGTGTTCCATCCCCAATTGGACACGGATCCCGAGGCGCCGGAGAGTGGCTCGGCGTTCGTGGCCTACTTGCGTGAGTTGACCGCACGGCGAACCGATACGGGAGCTGGGTTGGCGGATTTCCTGGATCAGCATCTGCCAAGTTTTGACAACGACGTGGCCGACGAGATCCGTCGTCTCGCCGCCGAAGTGACCGCGAAATAGCCCGCCATTCCTCAGTTTTTTTCCAGATCACGAGCAAGAATCCCTAGCATGAATCCACCGACCAGTGTTCCCGTCCGATCGATCGAGGAATTGAAGCAACAGTACGAAGAATTGAACAAGCGAAAGATCCAATCGCAAACGCAACTCGAAGCGGTCACACGGCAACTCGAGGAGTTGCAGGACGAGGCGGTCGAGTTATTCGGCACCAGCGATATTGACGAATTGACGGCAAAGCTCGCCGAGATGGAGGTCGAGAATGAACGACGCCGTCGCGAGTATCAAACGTTGCTCGATGGCATTCAAATTGAATTGACCAAGGTGGAGCAGGCGACGGGTACCGGTTCGGCAAAGGCGGGCTGAGCGAGTGACCATCAATCCACCCTCTGTGCCACCACCGCCGGTGAAGTTAGCGGACTTGCAACACCGGCTCAGCGGATTGAGTGCGGTCCGCAACGAACTCGAGACACGCCGCGGTGAGTTGTCGGCAAAGTTATCGGCAGCTCACTCGTATTTGGCGATCGCGGACAAGGTGACGCTCGCGCTGGAGAAGCTGAGCAACGATTTGTTCCAGCGGGAGTTGGGCGTGATCGAATCGACGTTGACCAAGGCGCTCCAGGAAGTGCTCGATCAACCCGTGATGTTCAAGGCGACGGCGAGTTTCAAGCGGGATGCCGCCAGTGTCGAGTTTTCGATTGAGCGTGATGGGAATGCCGAAGACATCATGCGGGGCCAGGGAGGTTCGGTCGCGAATATCGTCTCGGTGGGTTTGCGGATGTTCGCAATCACGACGCTCGATGAAAAGCGGCACCGGAAATTTTTAGTGCTCGACGAACAAGATTGCTGGTTGCATCCTGATCTCGTTCCCAAACTCGTTCGCATCGTTCACGAAGCTGGTATCGCTCTCGGATTCCAGGTGCTGATGATCAGCCACCATGACGTTGCGAGTTTCCATCGCAATGCCGACCGTGTTTATCGCCTAACGCCCGACCGTGGCAACGGTGTAGGAATCGAGTGTGTCAAGAGTGACGAAGATGTGATGACGATGTCTCCCGAGACGTGACGCCGTAACCATCGGACCCTAAAGTTCCTTCAATCGACGCACCGATTCACGGGCGCGATTGAGAAAATCGTGCTTGGGTTCGCCAGCTTCGAGAAAGATGGGCGGCCCGATCGTGATGCAGCTAAGCAGCGGTACTGGGAGATATTCGCCGCGGGGCAGGATACGATTGACATTGTCGATGTAGACAGGTACCAGCTCGAGGTCGGGGCGTTTCTTGCCGAGGTAGTACAAACCGCTTTTGAAGTCGCTCATCTCTTCGCCAGCGGATCGACCACCTTCCGGAAAAACGATGAGCGAGTACACGTCACCCATCTCCTTGATCATGATGTCGATGGGACTCTTGTGGACCTTGATCTCCTTGCGATCAATCAACAACGCGTTGAATGATTTGGCGATTTGGGGTTTGAACCAACCTCCGGTCCCGTAATCCTTGGCCTCGACGTGGCGAGTGATGCGCCGAAGCTCTTTCGGCAGCGCCGAC
>JBBSJZ010000705.1:0-2959 GCA_038256795.1 Pirellulales bacterium
CTTCAGTGAAGCCGGTGCCCAGAAGTTACTGGGAGAAACCGGTTCCGAACACGTCAGTGCGATTTACGAAGACGACTCGCCGAGCAATATCCCAAAGCCAATTTTCATGATCATCGCGGTGATGATGGCGTTGTCGATCATTCCGCTGTTGCTCGTCGCGAAGATGCGAGTCACCAAGAGTGGCTCGCCGCGGTTCCACATTTTCTACGACATGGACTTCTCCCCCGCGAAGGACATGCAGCAAACATCGACTTTGTTCGCGGACGGTCGAGCGATGCGTCCCGATGTGATCGGTACCGTCTCGCGTGGTCAATTGAACCAAGACCTGGACTTCATGACAGGCATCGACGTCGAGAAGTTGTCGCAATTGGATCGGCCCCGTGCCCAGCAGTTGGCGCGAGCCTATTCGCCGTCGGCGCTGCAGGATGAAGTGACCGAGACGGAGAAACCCGTTGACGAAGAGGCTAAGTCTGGTACCGAGACGAGCGAGCCGGCGGAGGCGAAGGTTCCCGCCGACACGGTTGCCCCTGCTGATGACACTCCGGCCGCGTCAGCCCCGGAGGTCGCGCCCGCCGCGGCTGCGACCGAAGTCGACACGACGCCCTGGTTGAAAGAGAACCCGCTAGCGATCTCGTCAGACGTGCTTGCCAAAGGCATGCAGCAATTTGAGATTTATTGTGCGGTTTGCCACGGCGCCAACGGTGGTGGCAACGGCTTGGTGAACCGTCGTGCCCAGAAAATCCTGGCGACGACTTGGACGCCGCCATCATCGTTGCATGACGAAGCGATCTCGAGCGAGAAATACCCCGACGGCAAACTGTTCAGCACCATCACCAACGGCATTCGCAAGATGCCCGGCTATGGCTCGCAAATCATGGTGAGTGACCGCTGGGCGATTGTCGCTTATGTGCGAGCGCTGCAGCAAAGCCAGAACGCCTCGATGGACCTCGTGCCCACGGGCATGCGGACGCGAATCGAACAAGAAAAGAAGGCGATTGACAATGCATTGGCTGAGCAAGCCAAGGCCGAAGCGGAACGCGCCGCTGAAGCCGCCCAATCAGCTGCGAAGTAGTTTGCTGGCTGAACTTCTCCAACCTGACTTCCAAAAACCTGATCACTGACTCCTTAATCCCACATGTCCCATCACGCACCGACGATTAAACCGGCCGACGATCCGGCCTTCAAATTGCCTGCGTCGCTCAACGCGTTGAGCATTCCGCTCTGCGTCGGCGGCATTGGCGCGCTCGTGATCGGTTGGATGCTGGGTTGGTTCGCCGTCGATGCGACGTTCGGTATGTCGGCCTACTTGACCGCATTCACCTACTGTTTAACCGTCGCATTGGGCTCGATGTTCTTTGTGTTGATCCAGCACTTGGTGCGGGCGGGTTGGAGCGTGGTGGTTCGCCGAATCGCTGAATTGTTGATGATGATGGTGTTGCCCCTGGCCGTTTTGTTCTTGCCAATACTGGTCGCCGTTTGGGTTGGCGGCGGCACCCTTTACGCATGGACGAACCCCGATTTTGTCGCTCAGACTGGTTTCGATGCGGGTGCTTGGTCGGCGAAGACCAGCTACTTGAACCCCGGTTTCTTCACGCTGAGGGCGGTCGTTTATCTCGGTATTTGGATTGGCTTGGCGACGTACTACTTCAAGGGAAGCAGTCGGCAAGACGAAACCGGCGAGCGATCGATCACCGAGCGTTTGCAGGCTCGCTCGGGACCCGCGCTGATGCTGCTGTCCCTGAGCATGACGTTCGCCACCTTCGACTGGGTGATGAGTTTGGCGCCTACATGGTTCTCGACAATGTTTGGCGTTTATCTTTTCGCCGGTGGCATGCTAACGGCTCACAGTGCGATTGCGGTCTGCAGTTTTGTGCTGCAGAGTCGCGGTGCGATGCGGGATGAGGTCACCGTCGAGCACTACCACGACTTGGGCAAGTTCATTTTTGGCTTCACGTTCTTTTGGACTTACATCGCCTTCAGCCAATACATGCTGATTTGGTACGCCAATATGCCCGAGGAAACCGAATGGTTCTTCCATCGCCAGCACGGAGTGTGGTTCGGGTTATCGATGGTGTTGATTTTCTTCCACTGGTTGTTGCCGTTCCTGGGTACGATGAGTCGCCATGTGCGTCGCAGCCCCAAGCTCGTCGCCGGATGGGGAGCCTACATCTTGTTAATGCATTTTGTCGATATTTACTGGATCATCATGCCCGAAGCTGGCCGAGGTGCCGGGGGGGTGATGGGCATCATCGCGAGTCTGTTATGCGTCGGTGGCATGGTTAGTTTGATGGTCGGTTTGGTGCTTTACAAAGCGAATCAAACCGGAGTCATTGCCGCTCGTGACCCGCGGCTTATGGAATCGCTCCAGTTCCACCAGATTTAAGTGGGCGTCGAAGCGTCCCGACCGTTGCTGGTGGGGGATTCGACGTCGAGTGTGAGTTAGAAAACCGTTTCGATATTTGCGGATAGAGACCAGATGGCCCAGTACGACGACTTGAATGCCCCGCGAATCGCGACCGTCGGAGTTATTTCGATCGTGGTGGTAGCGGTAACTGCACTAGCGGTCCAAGTGATGTACTACGCGCTCGCCGAGTGGCAGGCCACGGCGAAGAGTGCCCAGAGCGAGTATCGCCGTGAAAACATGGCACTCGTGGAACAGAAAGAGCAGATTTCCACGTATGGAGTGGACGCAGCGACCGGTCGCGTGACGATCCCGATCGACAAGGCCATGGAAATGGTAGTTTCCGAAAACAAGAACAAGAAAACGGATGCGTCAAGCAATTCTAAAACCGACGAGATTTAATCCGCAGCCGCTAGTTTTGGCCCGAGGTGGCTTTCTCTTGCTGGTTTCGATGTTGGTGCTCGCGCCGCACGCCCCAGCGGTCGTTGCCCAGGGACTGCAGTCCGGTGCGGGTGTCGAACTCAACGACGAGTCGCCCCAGGAAATCGGCGATGTGAC
>JBBSJZ010000706.1:0-2955 GCA_038256795.1 Pirellulales bacterium
ATGAGGTCGCGGATCTCCGTGGCAATGCGGGTCTGCTCGTGCATGTCGCGTCCCTCGACCTGAATATTGATCGGCGAAGGCAATCCGAAGTTCAACGCCGCCTGCACCATCCCGCCGGTATTGAATGCGAAGGAAACGTCCGGGAATTTCTCATTCAAATGCGCTCGTAGTCGCATCGCATGAGACTGGCTGGTCACGTGACGCTGTTCCGCCGCGGTCAATTGCAGCAGCATCATCGCGTCCATCGGACCAGAGTTGGGTGTGTAACCGGCGGGCCAATCGTAGAGCACGCCGATATCGGTGACGATCATCTGCCTGTCTTCGCTGGGAATGACGGCCATGATCTCCTGTTCAATTTTTTGCGTCAACTCCTCCATCCGCTCGATCCGAGTTCCCGAGGCGGCACGGACATTGATCACGATCTGGGCGGCATCGGTCGCAGGAAACAGTTCCTTGCCAATCAACCCGTACAGCGGCAGCGATGCAAGCACCAACGCCAGACCACCGCCGACCGTCAACCAACGCCAGCGAACTGCGGCGCGAAGCAGACCAACATAGATGTTGCGAACGCTCTCATAAGCCGCATCAGTCAACGTAAACAAAAACCATTTCTTCTCATCGCTCTGGTGCGGCTTCAGGAAATAAGCACAGAATGCCGGCGATAAGGTCCGCGATAAAAAATAAGACGCGAACATCGCAATCGTTACGCTCAGCGCCATCGGCGTGAACAAGAATTTGCCGATCCCGAACAGGAATACGACCGGGAAGAAAACCACACAGGTGGTGATCGTCGCGACCAGCACCGGCATGGCGATCTCCATCGCGCTGTCCAGAGCCGCGCGTTTGGGAGCCTTGCCCATTTCCAAGTGGCGAAAGGTGTTTTCGATGTCGATCAGCGGATCATCCACCAGTCGCCCCATCACCAGCGCCAATCCGCCGAGCGTCATTGCGTTGAGCGTGTTGCCGGTGAAGTACAAGCCGATGATGGCCACCATCGCGGAGAGCGGAATCGCTAATGCGATGATGATCGTCGAGCGGAAACTGCCGATGAACAACAATACCATCAACGAGGCCAGCGCGGCACCGAGAATGCCTTCGGTGATCAAGTTGCTGATGGCTTTGCGAACGAACACCGATTGATCGGCAACGACATCGAGGTTCAGTCCCGAGGACTCTTGGCCGGTATCGGGATCGATGTATCCTTCCTTGGGCGGCAAGCGGTTAAGGAACTCGGGGATCCGCTCTCTGACGCCGCTGACCACTTCGATCGTGTTGGCCCCAGGACGCCGGAAGATCGGAATATAAACCTGACGCTTGCTTTCCCACTGCGGCGAGCGACTGATGCGGACCATATTCGTTTGAATCGCCGCGGCATCCTCAACCTCGCCCACATCGCGGACATAGATCGGTCTGCCGTCGATGACCTTGACCACAATATCATCAAAGTCCGTAACCTGAGCGACCATGTTGGCCATATCGACCATGTAATCGATTTCACCGATTTTTGCCGTGCCTGTCGGGATCATCAAATTGTTCTTTTTGATCGCCTGCTGCACGTCCATCAGAGACAATCCATAAGCCTCCAGCTTGGCGGGATCGAGGTAGATATAGATCCGCCGCAATTTACCGCCAAACACGGCCGGAGCGATCACGCCCGGAGCACCCGAGAGCATATTGCGGACGTTGTAGTACGCCAGGTCATAGCTTTCACTCTCACTGAGCACATCACTTGAAGCGGCCAACAGAGCGGTGGGCATCGGTGCACTGGGATCGAACAGCATCACCATCGGCGGCTGCGTCCCCGGCGGCAGGTAATACATGTCGCTCATCGCATAGCTGGTGACCTGCGAGAACGCGGTATTGGGATCGATGTCATCACGGAAGAAATCCTTGACGATCGACACCCCCATCATGCTACGAGATTCCTGCCGCGCGATGCCTTCGGATTGACCGGTCCAGCGCTCCAAGCGGCTGGTAATGTCGCGTTCCATGATCTCGGTCGGCATGCCGGGATAGAGCGTCAAGACCTGAACCGCGGGCGTTCGGAACGACGGCAAGATGTCGACCGGAATCCGAGTGACCGTCACATAACCAAGCACAACGATCAGCAGACAGAGCACGATGACCAAGTATGGATTGGCGATCGAAACCCGCACCAGCCACGAGACTTGTTTCTTCTCCGGGATGTCGTCTTCGGCGGGGCCGCTGACAGGAGTGGTTGCCATTTGATTTTCCAGCATGGGCTGCAGAGGATTTTCCGAGTGATTGCCTGGAGGGGACGTCATGAGTTCCTTCGTTCATCGAGTGGCGACGCAACACCGGATTTTTAATAGTCCACCCCAACCCTCTGCTGAGCGCCAGTGGAGAGGGGGTCGGTGGAGTCGTTTCGCAACGTAAGAAGCAGGATTTGTGATAACTTTCAAGATGCATGCGGATAAGTCCCGTACGATTTCAGCACGCGCATCAATTTTGCAGAGTCGACATCGCCGATCACCAAGACAAGGTTCTGATCGATGATCGACTGCACGCTCTCGCTAATTCCTGTTCGGCCGCGGTGGACCTCGTGACGGCTCTGGCCATGACGCTGCGCCGCGAACGCACCGAGACTCTCATGTGGCAAAACGAATATCGACACCGGCGAGTCGTCGACATGGCCGACAACGTAGGCCGCTGGCTGGGTGCCCAGATCACACATCCCCGCTCCCCAGACGACGAAGCCTGAGTCGCGGCGCGGTGGGCAGCGGACGGGAAAGGAAGCTCGCCGCAGCAAAAACTCATCGACTTCTAAATCCGATTGACTTTCAAACTCGGGTTTCAAACTGCCGCTGGCCACATGCTGGTGTAGATCGGCGGACAACCGTGAGAGATCATGGCCCTGCTCGGAGGAAGCCGTCCACCCTTGAAAACCGGTCATCAGTAACAGCATCGCGGCGGTCGCCAACATCGCCGCGACCG
>JBBSJZ010000707.1:0-2953 GCA_038256795.1 Pirellulales bacterium
CGAACTCCGCTCGATTTCGCTCGCGTATTGAGGTTGATTAGCTCGTTGAGGGTGGCACTGGTCATGACCCGCATCTCGGCCAAGTCCAGTTCGATGACGTCGACTCCACCTGCCTCGAGCGATTCACGAACGCGAAGCACGACCTCACGCGTTTGGTTGACATGGTTCAGGTGATGTTGCATCAGCAAAATTCTCCGATCTTCATGATCCACCCTCAGTATCGTTGTTCCAGTAAAACCGTCCATCTCGGGTCGTACTCCACTCAAAGAAAGTTTGCTGCACCTACGCACCATCCTCGTTCCGACAGTTTCTAAACTAACTTCCTCGGGCAATGCTGGCAATGTTTCACGGGGTTGTGAGGTCACTTGTCGCGACAGCGATGGCCGCCCAAATCGCTGCGATTTTGAGCACGCTACCAAAAAGTGAGTGCAATCGCTTCATCGGTTTTAATCAGTGTGTCGAGCCAGATTACCCAGCATCAAATCCCTAAAGGAGTGCCACGCTCCGGCATTGCCGAATACGGGGGCCTCTCCAACTCAACGAAGTCATTTTCGACCTTCGTCAAGTCATTAATAAGCCAGCACTCAAGTGCTGGCCTAGAACCCCTCTTCAGGGACACTTAGGGGATCATCGGTTGCCGCAAAAACTTCGAATTTTTTTCGGTGCTGCACTCGGACGCAAGCTGTTTGACAGAGCGGAGTGATGTGCATCAGCGATGCTTCTCGCGGAACCGGATCGTCCGAGATGTGCAGAGGCCTCGGACAAAGTGGACCCTCGTCGGTAATTCCAGCCTTTCTTTCGCAGCAAACTGAGCGACCCAAGGCGGAGTCGACCATCACTAGCAATCTGTTTGGATCATGCAGCCACATGGTTTGTGCTGCTTCCGCCTCGGGCTCAGGTCGTGTACTCCGAGTTAAATTTGACATAATCGGTAGTCAGGTCGCTGGCGTAGTAGGTTGCATCGCCACTGCCACGGCCGACTTGCAAGTCGAGTTGGACGTCGACTTCACTTTTCATTCGTTTGCTGAGTGCTGCAGCATCGAAGGGGAGTGGTGTTCCATTTTCGTAGATCGTGGTGCCGCAAACTTTGAGCGTCGTCAACTCAGGAACGATGCCACCATCGGCGTACCCGGCGGCTGAAACGATGCGGCCCCAGTTTGGGTCGCCGCCGGTGATTGCGCACTTCACCAGCGGGCTTTCGCAAATGGTCTTGGCGATTTTCTTTGCGGACGGTTGATCGATCGCACCGTGCACGCGCATGTTCAAGACGTGCGTCGCGCCTTCGCCATCGGTGACAATTTGCTTGGCGAGACCGATGGCGAGCCGTTGTAGCTCGGCGGCGAATTGATCTCGGGCGACCCCGGCGAGCGGCTTACCCTTGCCGCTCGATAGCAGCAGCATCGTATCGTTGGTGCTCGTGTGCCCGTCGACGCTGATGCAGTTAAAGCTATGTTCGGCGGTATCGACGAGCAGTGTTTGCGTATCTTCAGGCGTGAGCGATGCGTCGGTCAGAATGACGGCGAGCATGGTGGCCATATTGGGCGAGATCATTCCGGCCCCCTTGCACATGGCGACGAGTCGGATCGATTCACCGTCGATGATGATTTTTGATGTCGCGATTTTGCGGTAGGCATCGGTGGTGCAGATCGCGTCGGCGGCGGCAATAAAATTTGCGGGTTCAGTCCCCAGTGCGACGTTTGCGAGTTCGATACCGTGCGTTATTTTGTCCATGGGCAGCGGGCGTCCGATCACGCCGGTGCTCATGACGAGAACACAGGATTCGTCGCAGCCCACTTTTTCAGCAACGAGTCGGCACATCGCCTCCGCGTCACGGTCACCGGTTTCGCCAGTGCAAGCGTTGGCATTCCCACTGTTGGTAATGACCGCGCGGATTTGATTTGAAGGCGTGCGACGACGCGAGAGCACGACGGGCGCGGCGACAATTTTGTTTTTCGTGAACACGCCGGCACCGCACACGGGTCGGTCGGTGACGATCAGCGAGATATCGGGTTTGCCGCTCGCTTTGATATTCGCAGTCGCGGCTCCGAAACGAAAACCGACGGGTAACTGGAAACCATCCGTGGGACGAAAACCATCGGGAAGCGATTGAGGGGAGTCTGGCGTCATCGGAGTTTGCGGTTGAGAGTGGTGGTCGGGGGCGTCGCGGTTTGGAATACTGGGTTTGACGCCGGTGGACAATGGGGCATCGAAAAGTTGTCGCGCCCGCATGAGGATGCACGTTTGAGCGATTGTTTAGTGGTTTGCGAAGGTCTTACGAAGCGTTTTGGGGATTTCCATGCGCTGCGTGACTGCACGTTGGGAGTTCGGCGTGGCGAGATCTTCGGGCTACTCGGTCCCAATGGTGCTGGAAAATCGACGTTGATTCGAACGCTGCTCGGATTCCTGCATCCCAGTTCCGGACGATGTCTCGTCGATGGCATTGATCCGGTAGCGGATGGCATTGGTGTTCGCCGCCGCGTCGCTTACTTGCCAGGCGACGCGAGGCTCCCACGTCACATGCGTGGGCACAGCGTACTCAAATTCTTCGCGGAGATGCATCCCGACGGGGACTTGGGACGCAGCGTATCGGTCGCCGAGCGACTGGAACTCGACCTCAAGCGCCACGTCGCGTTCATGTCCACGGGCATGCGACAAAAGCTGGCACTCGCCGTGGTTCTCGGTCCGCGTACTCCGCTACTGATCCTCGACGAACCGACGGCGAATTTAGATCCGACCGTTCGTGCGGCGGTGTTGGATCTCGTAATCGAAGCCCGTGAAGAACAGCGCACGGTGATGTTCTCGTCCCACGTATTGAGTGAGATTGAGGAGACTTGCGATCGAGTCGTTTTCCTCCGTCATGGTCGACTCGTGCGTGATTTGCGGATGTCCGATCTATCCCAGCGACATCGAATTATGGCGCTACCCCCGAGCGAGGACGTCGTTGTACCACCGC
>JBBSJZ010000708.1:0-2948 GCA_038256795.1 Pirellulales bacterium
AGAATCAGCCGTGACAACACGATCGAGATGATCGTCAGTCCCGAGTTCAGTGTGAAGGTCGGAGAGACGAACGGCAACCCGATCATCGATAGCCGAACCGCTCAAACGACCGTCCGTGTGGTCAATGGCAACACCTTCGCGCTCGGGGGACTGCGTCAACGTTCCATCTCCGAAGAAACCAATGGTATTCCCTGGTTGAAGGATCTCAAGTACGTCGGCTGGTTGTTTCGCAGCCACCAGACCGACGTCATCGAGAGTGAGTTGATCGTGTTCTTGAAGCCCGAACTCGTCGATGCCTATGACGATGGAACGCCTCGCGAGCGCCGTGCTGCGTGCATCGCCAATGCCGAACTCGATGCCATCCCCTTCGCTTCACACTGTCCCCAGTCGCCCAATTGCAAGGATCCGCATTGCCCGTATCACCATCCGCGACCACGGATCAACGGTGGTAGCCGCGAACTCGAAATGCTCGGTGGCGAAGGCTTTGATGAGATCTGGATGCCGACGACGTCGGGTGGCTATCCGATCGAAGTGATCGAGACCTCGCCGATCCAAATGGATGCTGGGAATTCAGTCGGCGGTGTCGAAGTGATAGCCCCGCAAGCGAATCGCGACGGACCGGACCAAGGCTATCGCGTGGTGCAGCATGCACCATCGCCGCAGTCCAGTCGGTAAAATCGGACTGCGGCACAGACCGCAGAAGCGTCTCCACCGGTCCATCTGGATTCGTCACCACCGTGATGATCCGCCGGTAAGGTTGGTTTGACACTTCGCGCCGGCGGGCGTGGGGATAATACTGGGGGTCCTCCTTTCGACTTTCGACTCCTCAGAGCAAGATCTTGCCGGTGAACAACGACACGCCCGTCCGCATTGTCATTGCGGAAGACAGCCGCATTCAGGCCAAGGTCCTCGAAAAGCGGCTCACGACCGCTGGCTACCACGTTCGTTGGGGAGCCGACGGTCGCGAGGCACTCGAGTTGATCAAGTCCGATCCGCCGGATTTGATCATCAGTGACATTGAGATGCCGCACATGAATGGCTACGAAATGTGCCGCGCGGTCAAAAGTGATCCGCTGCTGCGGAAAATTCCGCTGATCTTGCTCAGCACGCTTTCGGACCCGCAAGACATCATTGAAGGGTTGCAGTCGCGGGCCGACAACTACGTCACCAAGCCTTACGAGACCGAGTACCTGCTCTCGCGCGTCGATTCGCTACTCAAGACGCCAATCACGGACGACGATGCCGACAACACCCAAAAGCTCGAGGTCACGCTCAAGGGCAAACGATACGTCGTCGAGTCCGGTCGCCAACAGGTCCTCAATTTGCTCATTAGCACGTTTGAGAATGCGGTTGAAAAAAACACCGAGTTGATTCGTGTCAACCAAGAGTTGTCACACAGCAAGGACAAGCTCGCCAAACAAAACGAGATGCTGCAGGAGCTCAATGAGCAACTCGAGTCCAACAACGCCAAGATGACGCGCGACTTGGATGCGGCGGCGCGAATCCAACACTCGTTGCTACCCGCGGGTGACATCGAGACCGACGGTGTGGAAGTCGCCTGGCGCTACATTCCGTGCGACGAGCTCGCGGGCGATTTTCTGAACTTCTTTCCCGTCGATGACCAATGGATGGCGTTTTATGTGGTCGATGTGAGCGGCCACGGTGTCTCATCATCGCTGCTGAGCGTCACCGTCGCGAGATCACTAACGCGTCAAGCGACGACCTCGAGTATTGTCGCCCAAGTCGATGAGAGTGGTCGCGTTTCGATCGCGACGCCGACCGAGGTCGCCAATGAATTGAATCGTCGCTTTCCGATGGAAGAGATGGGCAACCTCTACTTCACGATGTTCTATGGCATTTTAAATGTGGAGACCGGAGCCCTGCGCTATGTCTCCGCCGGTCATCCACCCTCCGCGGTTTTGCCGGCATCGGGTGAGCCAGCCCGATTGTTACCGGCCGAGGGTTTCGCGATCGGTTGGATGGAAGACATGGATATGGACGAAGAGTCCGCGAATCTACAGCCCGGCGATCGGTTGTTTATCTTTAGCGACGGTGTTCCCGAAGCGATGAACGAGGACCTTGAGGAGTTCGGTGACGAGCGGATGCTCGCGGTCCTCAACGAATCACGCGGCAAGTCCATCGACGAAGCCGTCGAAATGGTGAAAGCCGCCGTCGATCACTGGTGCCGCATCAACGGCCCCAAGGACGACGTCAGCATCCTCGCCGTGGAGTTGCTCGGCAGCAGTTGAGTGGTATCGCGGGCACGGTGCCGTCACAGTTGACACCAGCCGAACACTCCGATCGCAACTCGCGAGTTTTCGTCGTACCATCGGCAAGCTGCTCCGGCTCGGTCGAGAATCTTGTGGTAGCCTTGAATGATCGATGAGTGTCGGTCCGTTTTTAGGGTGCTGCGACGGTTGGTTCGCAAAACTCGCCTAGCTACCACCGATCTCAGCCCAATCTGGTGCATTTGCGATGATCCGCTCATTCTTGATGCGCACGCTCACTTCGATCGCTGGCATAGCGTTGCCATTTTTCGGCGGATGTTCACTGGACGTGGATCCTGCGATGCTCGCGTCGGTCAATCCGGCCAGCGCCGCGTTGGATGACGGCGACTCGCCGGCGTCGCTAAGTGAGTTGTTGACGAAAACGTCGACCCTTGATTGGTCACCCACGAATCCGCAGCGGGGTAATCCATTTCGCTACCCGGGTGAAAGTGACGAGGCAGCGGACACGCCGCGTGCGAATTCGAATTCGACGGCAAGCGTTAGCGTCGTCGGATTCGCGCACGTGGACCGTCCCGTGGTGATGCTCAAGTTCAGTGACCAAGCTCATTCGCTCGCGGTCGGCGAAACTCACAAGGGAATTCAGGTGACGGCGATCTCGCCGCCCAGGGTTACGCTGCAAATGTCCAACCTGATTTGGACGATTGCGATGTTCGACAAGAC
>JBBSJZ010000709.1:0-2916 GCA_038256795.1 Pirellulales bacterium
ATCGCAGCGACCGATTTCACCAAGGGAATCGATTGCTGGGCGTCCGCCAGCGGAATACGGAAGCGTACCCCGCATCCTGGGCAGACGCCGCGTCGACCCGCCAGTTCCTGTTTGATGTTCAGAGGCTTGGCGCAAACGTGGCAAGCAAAACGAACACCCATCAATGACCCGCTTGCGAAGAGTGGTTGATAAACGGCGGCTCGTGAAGGTCCGCCATGAACCAGCCCAGCATAGTCGATCCAGGGGGTCAACGCAGCAAGAACCTAGCGAATGCGGCGAAGTCATTACACCGTATGGATCGCCCGATTATCGACGGCCATGGCGGCTTCGTGGAACGCTTCGGCGAGCGTCGGGTGAGCGTGACAGGTTCGAGCGACGTCTTCGCTCGTCGCGCCGAACTCCATCGCCGCGGCGGCTTCGGCGATCATATCCCCGGCGCGGACGCCGATGATGTGGACACCGAGAATTCGATCGGTTGTTTCATCGGCAAGCACCTTCACGCGGCCATCGGTATCGCCGAGCGTTCGCGCCCGACCGTTGGCGCCGAACGGGCAAACGCCTTTGCGATACTTGATGCCCGCTTCCAACAATTGTTCTTCGGTCTTGCCGACAGTAGCGATCTCGGGATGCGTGTACACGATCGCGGGGATGACGTCGTAGTTCATGTGGCTAGGGATGCCGGTCATTCGTTCCACGCACACGATACCTTCTTCCATCGCCTTGTGTGCGAGCATCAAGCCGCCGATGCAGTCGCCGGTGGCGTAGATCCCTGGCACGGACGTTTCGAAGTGATCGTTGACGGGGATGAAGCCGCGTCGATCGGTTTCAATGCCCACGGCTTCGAGGCCGATATCGTCGGTGATCGGCGTGCGTCCGGTCGCGAGGAGGACACGATCGCACACAATCGGCTCGCCGTCCTTGATCGCCACGGTACACTTGTCGCCCTGGCGGGTCGCCGATTCGACAAAGGTCTTGGTGCGGAAGTCCAGGCCTTGCTTGGTGAACGTGCGATGAGCCAATTGGGCGAGTTCACCGTCCATGCCGGGAAGGATTCGATCGAGTGCTTCGAGCACGATCACTTCGCTGCCCAATCGATTCCAAACACTGCCCATTTCCAAACCGATGTAACCGCCACCGATCACGACGAGTCGTTGGGGGACATCGGGGAACGACAGTGCCGTGGTGCTATTGCCGATACGGTCACCGTCCTCTTGGACGCTGGAAATTCGAGCGGGACTGCTGCCGGTGCAGATCAGGATTTGATCGGCTTGGACGAGCACGGGTTCGTCGCCCTCGACAAGGATCGAGCCAACGTCGCGAAGTTTGCCGCGACCACGATACGCCGTGACACCTCGTTTTTTGAACAGCATATCGATGCCGCCGGTGAGCGTATCGACGATTTTCGACTTGCGAGCCATCATCGTGGCGAGGTCGAATTGCAGATCACCGACCTTCAAACCGTGCTCGGCGAAATTGTGTTTGGCTTCTTCGTAGAGGTGACTCGATTCGAGCAGCGCTTTGCTGGGGATGCATCCCACTCGCAAGCACGTCCCACCAAAACGAGGGTTATCGTCGATACAGGCGGCGTTGATACCGAGTTGGGCGGCGCGGATAGCGGCGACATAGCCAGCGGGACCGCCGCCGAGAACCACCAATTCGTGGCGAACCGTTTTCATGAGTTTATTTGCTGCACCGAGGGAGTTGGCATGAATCCTTGCCCGCCAGTGTTCACTAACCGCGACGATTCGACTAGCCCGGCTGGGCTTGCGGATTAGCCGTCGCCGTCGAAAATACGCGGACCCGGTGTCGACGCGAACGCTTCGCGAAGCTCGAGGCATGGTCCGCGACGATTGATCGGTATTGAACTTGAATCGAACCCAACTACGAGCGTGCATCGGACCGCTGATGGCGCTGGCATTGTTCGCGCTCGCGGTGAAGTTACTCGTTCAAGAAGTGATGACGATTTCACGGGAGGCATTTCTTACGGGGCTGACGAGCGTCCCCATCACGTACTTGGGGATCGCCATCTTCCTTACGGCACTGAATTACGGATTGCTGATCGGTTACGACTTGCTCGCACTTCGTTATGTGCGGCGATCACTGCCGCTACGACGTGTCGCTCTCGTGTCGTTCCTCGGTTTTTCGCTCGGCAATAATCTCGGGACATTCTTGGCCGCCGCGCCGATTCGATTTCGGTTTTATGGACGTTGGGGATTGTCGGCAAGCCAAATTGTGGCGGTGATCGCGGTGGTCGGGCTAACCTTTTGGAGCGGGATTTGGTTCCTCGGCGGCGTGGTGTTGATCTGGGTGCCGGTGGAGTTACCGCCGCAGTTGCATTTGCCGCTGGGCACACGCGCCCTCGGCGTGATTCTGCTTTCGATCGGTGTTGCTTACGCCATCGTTTGTTTCGTGTGGCAGAAACCGTGGCCGATCGGCAAGCTGCACTTACGTCCGCCGAGTCCTGGCTTGATGGCGGTCCAAGCCTCGGTCGCGGCCGTCGATTTGCTAATCTCGGCGACGGTGCTCTACCTGGTGCTGCCCGGCGACGCGCTGGTGCCGTTCGCAATCGTGCTGGCTGCGTTCTTGGTCGCGATCGCCGTCTCGTTGCTGACTCAAGTTCCTGGCGGACTCGGCGTGCTGGAAGTGATCTTGCTCAGCTTGCTCAAGGGCACGGTGGGCGATTCAGTCCTGGCGTCGGTGCTGATTTTTCGACTGATTTACTACGTGCTGCCGCTGCTGTTTGGCATGTTGACGCTGGTTGCCCACGAGATTTATGGCGGTGCGGTCGAAGCTCGGATCGCGAAATCATCGCCACTCGACCTGTCGGATGTCGCCCAAGAGCCATCCATGAGCCCTACCGAACCATCCCAGCCCGAGACGGCGCCGCATCAATTGTCGCCTCTCGAGAATGATTGA
>JBBSJZ010000710.1:0-2907 GCA_038256795.1 Pirellulales bacterium
GGTGTAGAGCTGTTCCATGTACTGTGCCGCATCACCGAGGTGTAAGCGAAGCGATTCGCTCGCCTGGCGATCGATCGACTCGAGTCGACTCGGAGCTGATCGTGGGAGTTGCTGAATTCCGTCGGGTCGGTCGAGCAGAACGAAGAGCTCATCCCCGGCAATGGCGAAGGTTGCAACACGCACATCGACCTCTGGCGCGGCGAACGTCGGTGAAGCCGCGCTGTCTCTCATGACAATTGATCGATCCTCGAGCGTCACGCAGGCTCCATATCGCGATCGTGCACCTCGCACGTTGCTGACGTGCCCTAGTTTACGCGTGCTAGTCTTGCGAAGATTGCGGGAAACGGAGGACTTCGAACATGACTACTGTTGGGATGATTGAAAATGGCCATGTTGTGGCCGTCGTGCGCCTGGACAACCTGTCCAAGGCGATCGATTTGACCAAGGCCCTGGCGGCGGGTGGCGTCACCTCAGTCGAGTTCACCTTTACCAATCCCAAAGCTGCGCACGTCATTACGACTGTGCGGGAGGCAGTCGGAGACGATGCCTTTATTGGCGCTGGCACCGTGCTCGATGCGGAGACTGCGCGCATCGCAATTCTGGCTGGAGCGCAATATATTTTGACCCCCTCATTCCGTCCTGAAACGATTCAAATGTGCCGACGTTACAGTGTTCCGTCGCTTGTTGGCGCGTTCACTCCGACTGAAATTCTGACTGCATGGGAAACCGGGGCCGATTTTATCAAGGTCCATCCGGCCAGTCTCGGTGGCCCGAAGTACTTCAAGGATGTGTTGGCGCCGTTTCCACACATTAAATTGATTCCCTCCGGGGGAGTGACGCTCGATAACGCCGCGGAGTTCATCAAGGCCGGGGCGGTGGCAGTTGCGCTTGGAAGTGCTTTGGTCGATCCGAAGGCCATCGACGCTGGTGATTGGACCGCCATCACGACGCGCGCACGGTCACTTCACGATTCCGTTGTGGCTGCCAAGGCGTCCTAAAACGATTCCACCAAGGACTTTGAAAACCTCTGGCGCGCATGACTTCGGAGTGAGGTGTGAATGACGTGGACTGGTGTTTCGCTCGCAGGTGAGAACGGGCGCTCCAGCTCTAACGTCCAGGAATATCCCCGGCTGTAGCCGATTCCTCTTTTGGCAGAACGGAGTCTGCCGCGGCAATCGCTTGTTCGGTACTCATTTCCGAGAGCACGATTTTCTGCACGATTCCGTTTTCATCTATGAAGATGTGAGTCGGGAAGTTATAGATTGGGTAGGTCGGACTGGTCAGTGACCGGTCCGGGTCGAGCAAAATGTCAAAGGTGACACCGTTCAACTCTGCGAAGTTGAGTGCCTCCGATGGCCTGTCTCCCAAACTGACTGCCAGCAGTTTCAAGCCGCGAGGTCCCAATTGTTCGTAAGCTGCTTGAATGTCCGGCATTTCTGCGCGACAGGGCGGACACCAGGCTCCCCAGAAATTCAACCAGACTGGTTGTCCGCGAAAATCGCTTAGATGAACAATCTCGCCCGTAGGGCTAATCGCGACAAAATCCGGGGCCTGGTCTCCAACCTTGGGCAGAAGTGAGGTATTTATTCCGCCCTTGCCGACATCGCTGAGACCGGCACGGCCAGCGACGAACCAGGCGAGTACGAGAATCCCCGCAGCGATCGCCAAACCCATCAACGCTTGCTTGCTGCGTCCAGAGGGCTTGGTTGGTTCAGATGCCGGCGAGACCTCGTCGTCGCGCGCTGGAACGTTAATTGACTCCGCCATACGCGTGCAAACCACCGAAGAAATAATTGCCGTAATAGGTAAAGCCAACCGCAATGAAGCCTATGATCAAAATGATCGCGCTTCGCTGACCGCGCCACCCTCGGAGGGAACGGGTGTGCAGGTAGACACCGTAGACGAGCCAGGTGAAGAGCGCGGCGGTTTCCTTGGGATCCCATGACCAGTAGGCGCCCCAGGCCTGGTGTGCCCAGACGGAACCCAGGATCAGCACCAGCGCCAACATGGGGAAGCCGACGGTGACGGCGCGGTATCCGATGTCGTCGAGCATATCGGCACTCGGTAGCCAGGAGACGTTCTTGCGGAGTTGAACGAGGAACAGGATTGCAGCGGCGAACGAAACCGCGAAAGTGGCGTACGCGATGATCGCCGCAGAGACGTGAACTGTCATCAGTGGGCGGTTCTGCAGCGCAGGATTGAGCGCATCTACTTCGCGCATCCGGGGCGGAAGCGACCAGAGATAGAGGCACATGCCGAGCGCGAGCGTCATCACGATGGCACCGAGCTGTTTCACTTCATAGAAACGCTCGAAAAGCATGTAGGCAAATGTGAGCACGAAAACGAACGCGAGACTGAACTCGAACATATTCGAGTAGGGGCCGCGATGCGACGCGATCCCTCGAGTAAGCACGGCGAAACCAGCGAAGACCGCAGCAAACCATCCGAAGAGGGTCGCAAATCGGCCTGCGCTGGCCGATGGCGGCCCAAATTCCGCGGACGCACTGTTGACGGTCATGCCGGCGGAGGTCGCCAGGGAGGTGCGGCGCAAGTGGATGAAGCCAATGCCGTAAACAACATAGGAGACCCAGGCAGCGGCGACGGAAACCGATGCCGCGGCGAAGAGATAAAACGAGAGTCTGACCATACCTTCCATGGGTTTGTCCTTTGATGAAATGCCGGAAGCGTTGCGCTCCCCAGTCGAGAAAGTCTACGCCGTTTCAGGCAGCGGTTTGTCGCCCGGTTTGGTATATGGATCGGTCCGTTCGCGAATCGAAAACTCCGTGCCGAACTTTCCAGAGAGCACCGTCACGGCGTTGCGGAAATCGCGCTGACCTGACCAGTCGCGCTTGGCAAGCGGCGCCATGGCAACCTGGGTGGCCCCGGCCGGGCCGTTCTCATCGAACA
>JBBSJZ010000711.1:0-2903 GCA_038256795.1 Pirellulales bacterium
CACAATCACCGGGCACGAGATCGCCACCGGAAAAAGGTTGTGGACGTTTGACTGGCCGGGAAACAGCAACGGTGGAGCAAACTGTACCGCTGCGATTCCAGCGGGTGAGAACCGATTTATCATCGGCAAGGGCTACAGCGGCGGAAGTGCACTCGTCGAAGTGAAGCGAAACGAGAACGGAGATTTTCTGGCGGAGGCGGCTTGGACGAATTCCAAAGTGCTGAAGACAAAATTCACGCACGCGCTCGTCGATGGCGGCGTCGCTTACGCGCTAAGCGATGGCACGATGCAAGCGGTGAGAATCGACGACGCAGAAATTCTTTGGCGACAACCGCGAATGTCGCGAAGCGGCCAGGGCCAGGCGATGCTCGTCGAAGACGTCATTGTCTTGCAGAACGAAGCGGGGCCAGTGGTAATCTTGGCGGTCGATCCGAATGAATATCGCGAACTCGTAACGCTGCCCGCACTGAGCGACCGGACGTGGAATATCCCGACCATTGCCGGACGGCATTTGTTGCTGCGTAACGATCACGAAGCTGTTTGCTACTTGCTCCCAGCACGCGACTGAGTCGACGAAATAATGCTAGTTTAGCCGGCGTTATAAATGGCCGGGTTGAGCTCCGGATCGTTGTACATCTTCAGTTGACGATAAGTTTTGTGACGAAGCTTGCCGGACGCGAGATCATCGACGAGTCGTTGCAGCGATGCGGCAAGATCGGCGCATTGTTCGTGACAGAGTGCCAACCGCCGCGTCACATTCACGCGGTGGCTGGCGCCGGCGTCCTCGCGGGCGAGTTGCTCGTCGTAGTGAAAGATGCGAAGCGACATGATCGACAAGCGATCGATCACGCTACCGGCGGTTTCGGTGTTGATCGCAGCGTCCAGCGTTGGGCAAAGTCCTGACTTGGCGAGCAACTCGGTGATGTGATCATCAAGTCGCTCAATCAAGTCATTCCGCTGCTGATTGAAGCGGTCGATATTACGCTTGACGGCAGTAATCTCGGCGTCGGACGCCGCCGGACTGCGCGCCTTGTCCTCCTCGTGCCACAAACAAAAATTTTGCTCATGTTGGCGACTGACGAGATTCATGATGCCCGAGTCGGGATGAGAGATCGGCGACCGATGCCAACTTGCGGTGGCATCGGTGTGGAGTCGTGTGATCTCACTGACGGGCGGAATCATGAGCAACCGTCGCTGGGCTTAAACTTCTTTTTCTTGGATCCAGCTCATCATGCGGCGGAGACCGCGACCGACTTGCTCGACCCCGTGGTTACGCTCGCGGCGTCGCGTCGCCTTGAAGAATGGCGCTCCGGCTTTGTTTTCGAGGATCCACTTGCGAGCAAACTCGCCACGTTGGATTTCCTCGAGAATCTTCTTCATCTCGGCCTTGGTCTCGGCGGTGATGATGCGAGGACCGCTGACATAATCGCCGTATTCGGCTGTGTTGCTAATGCTGTATCGCATGTAGCTGAGGCCACCCTGGTAAAGCAAATCGACGATCAACTTCAATTCGTGCATGCACTCAAAGTAAGCCATCTCGGGCTGGTATCCGGCTTCGACGAGCACTTCGAAGCCAGCCTTGACGAGCTCGCTAACGCCGCCGCAGAGCACCACTTGTTCGCCGAACAAATCCGTCTCGGTTTCCTCAGCGAACGTGGTTTCGATCACACCACCGCGAGTGCCGCCGATCCCCTTGGCATAGGCGAGTCCGATTTGCTTGGTCTTTTCGCTGGCGCCTTCGCCCAGAGCGATGAGTGAGGGGACACCGCCGCCCTTTTCATATTCGCTGCGAACCAAGTGGCCGGGACCCTTGGGAGCGACGAGTAACGTATCAATACCCTTAGGCGGCTCGATCTGGCCGAAGTGGATATTGAAACCGTGCGAGCACATCAACACATTGCCTGGCTTTAAGTTCGGCTGGATGCTGGCGCGGTAGATGTCGCCTTGGACTTCATCCGGAAGCAGCAAGTTGATCACGTCCGACGTCTTGGTTGCTTCTTCGATCGACATGGGTTTGAAGCCGTGTTCGATGGCCAGATCATAATTAGCACCGCCGGGGCGTTGACCGATCACGACGTTGCAACCGCTATCTCGCAAGTTTTGGGCTTGAGCATGACCTTGGGATCCGTAACCCAAAATCGCAATCGTCTTGCCCTTCAAGTGCGAAAGGTCAGCGTCGTTGTCGTAGTAAATCGTTGCAGCCATGGGGATCGTATCTTTAGCTAGGGATGGGGAAACGGTGTTGAGTGAAGATGAAAGCGGTTGCTCGTCCGATTAAGCCGACGCGGCCGAATCCGACTCGAGATCGAGTGACAGTGCGGCACCACTCGCGCTTCGCACCATCGCGATGCGACCGGTGCGCGATAGTTCGGAGATGCCATAGGGTCGCATGCGTTCGATGAATGCTTGGACTTTGTTCTCGCGGCCACACATTTCGACCATGATTTCTTCGGGGCCAACGTCGACGATACGACCTCGAAAAATATCGACAAGCTCTCGAATCTCGCTGCGTGCTTGGCCGGCGGGTGCCTTGACCTTCATCAGCAACAAATCTCGCTCGACGTAATCATGCGAACTAATGTCGTCGACCTTGACGACGGTGATGATCTTTTCGAGTTGCTTGCGAACTTGATCGAGCACGCGATCGTCGCCATAGACCACGAACGTCATTCGCGACAATTTGCTGTTTTCGGTCTCGCCGACAGCCAGCGAATCGATGTTGTACCCGCGTGAGGCAAGCATTCCGGAAATATGTGCGAGCACCCCCGGTACGTTTTGGACGAGCGCCGAGAGGACGTGTCGCTGATTGGCTTTGGTCATCGATGGGAGGCTGAAAGGGGAGGAAACGGCAAAAGCATCAAAAATCGAAGCGTCGCATGATAATTTTGACACGCCCGAGCGGC
>JBBSJZ010000712.1:0-2897 GCA_038256795.1 Pirellulales bacterium
ACGCCCGTGCCATTCCACCCGGACCTCGTTTTCCAAGGTTTTTCCCCATCAATGTGGAAAGCTCATCGAACACACTCACGACTTCTTTTTTGCTCAGGCCCGTCCCTATGGAGCGAGGATTCATTCCTGACATATCTGAAGCTTTCGCCCACCAAGCAAGTTGGCATCGAGGAGTGCCAGAACCGAGGCTGTTTTTTGGGCTCAAAACTTCGACGGTTAAAGTAAACCGTACAAAATTTGTACCCATTACAGCGTACCGCTGTAGCGGCTGTGGCTTGTTGAAGTTCTATGCCAACGTGCCTGAATACAAGTGAGAGCCAACTTCCAGAAACGCTATTCGAGGCACTCGGCACATGTTCAATCGCCGTGCAAAGTTTAGTCACCAATTGGTGAGCAAATTGACGTTGCCGTTTATGGGCGGATGAACGCCTTCACTGCGTGTACCTGTCGGTCAGCAGCTCGAAAGCTTCTCTTGGCTTTCCATAGGAACGCTTACCTTCAGGGGCGATTGCGGAAAGCAGAAAGTCGTTCAGCATAAAGCCAACGACGTGCGGTGAATTCTCGCCTGATTCCAGTTGAGTCTTGGCAGCCATGACGAGTTCGTTCATTGATCCTGTCACTGTCTAGCGACAATTAGTTTTCCCTCTCCGCGACAATTAGAAATCCCCTGTTGAACGGACTGGTGCGGGTTTCACGCGGAGGCGTTTCACGCTTTAGCGACAATTAGAATTGCCCTGCTCGGGAAATGATCGCATCGTCGCAAGCTCCTGCATTCCAAGGAGATTGCGATGGTCACGGATGGACAAGTTTCTCAACTCAGGCGACGGCTAGCCGATGGCAAGTCTCTCGCCGCCTCTGCCAGGATGGCTTCGATGGACAACAAAACCGCGCGATCCTATCGCGATGACGAGCGACTGCCCTCGCAGCGAAAAACGCCGCGGCAGTACCGCACACGGACCGATCCGTTTGTCGAAGTTTGGACCGATGTGGAACAACTCCTCCAGGCGGAGCCGCGGCTCAAAGCGAAGACGCTTTTTGATGACCTGCTGGCGAAACATCCCGGCATGTTTGAGGATTCGACGCGGCGAACTTTCGAGCGACGGGGCGCCAATTGGCGAGCGATTCACGGACCCAACAAAACAGTTTTTTTCCCACAGGATCACCACCCCGGGCGTTTCGCCGCAAGCGATTTCACCGTCTGAAGCACTCAGCGAGGGAATTCAAAACGCATTTTGGCAATTCGGTGGAGTGCCGATTCAGCATCGCACCGACTCGCCCGCATCGCAGTGACTATTACAACGCGGCCGTTCGCAATCACTCTGACCGGACGACGTTGACCAGTCGATATGCGGCGTTGATGGAACATTACGGCTGCGTCGCTCAAAAGACCAATGCCCGGTGTGCCAACGAGAACGGTGACGTCGAATCACAAAACGGACACCTCAAGGATCGCATTGACCAGGCGCTCATGCTTCGCGGCAGCCGCGACTTCGTCAGCCGAGAAGATTACATGACATTCGTTCATGAAGTTGTCGAACGTACCAACGCCACTCGTCAGCAGCGGTTCGACGAAGAGCGATTGACGCTGGGGTGTCTTCCGGAGAACCGGCTCGACACCGATGACGTTCAGCGAGGCATCCGTGTCAGTAAAAGCTGCACGATCAACGTTCGTGCAAACACCTATTCGGTGCCCAGTCGCTTGATCGGCCGCAAAGTCGACGTGCGGATCAGTGCCGAGACGATCACAGTCACGTACCAAGGCCATGTCATTCAAACGATGCAGCGACTCGTCGGCAAGCAAGCCGCAAGCATCAACTACCGTCATGTAATCGATTCGCTGGTGCGAAAGCCCGGTGCATTCGCCGACTACCGTTATCGCGAAGAGATGTTCCCGAGCAGCTACTTTCGCTTCGCCTATGACATGCTTCATCAGAAGCACAAGGGTGCGGTCGCGGACAAGATGTACTTGCAAATTCTCAAGCTCGCCGCTGACGAAAGCCAGCAAGCCGTCGAAGATGTGCTGCGACAAATTTTGACCACCGGCGAAGTGATCGACTTGGATGAACTCCGCCAGCGTGTCGTTGCTGCTGATTCAATTCCGGCGGTCATCGATGTCAGTGTCGAGCTGCCCAACTTGAGTGACTATGACTGTTTACTAACCACGTTTTCCAAGGATGGAACCGATGACAACGACCTCGAAGACCAAGAAGAATTTGCCGACGCTTCGCAGTGCGAACACGAGCAAGGCGACAACCAAGATCGACCTTACGATGAGTCTGACACAGCAGTTCAAGGAACTGCGGATGCCAACGTTTCGGGATCAGTTCGTGCCGATGGCGGGCCGCGCCGAAGCGGAGAAAATGGGGCACCTGGATTATCTCTGGGAGTTGACGACGCTCGAATGCCAAGCTCGGCGAGAAGGGCGGATCAAACGATCGATGACTCGGTCGCAGCTTCCGACGGGCAAGACTTGGCACTCGTTCGATCTGGCTCGGTTGCCGATGAACATTCGTCGACAATTGGAAACGCTTCGCGACGGAACGTTCCTGGATCGGCGGGAGAACATTCTGCTATTCGGCAAACCGGGTTCGGGAAAGAGCCATGCGTTGTGTGCGCTCGCGGAGCAGTTGGTGCTCTCGGGTCGCAGCGTGCTATTCACGACGTGCAGCTTGCTGGTGCAACAACTGTTGATCGCCAAGCGGGACTTGCGACTGCCGAAGCTGATCAAACAGTTCTCATCGTTCGAGGGCTTGATCATCGACGACCTGGGCTATGTGCAACAGAGCCGCGAGGAGATGGAGGTGCTGTTCACGCTGTTGGCCGAGCGATACGAACGAGGCAGCGTCCTGCTAACGAGCAACTTGGCGCTCTTCGAAGTGGGATCAGATCTTCAAGGA